>CALZGI010000192.1 GCA_945786855.1 Thermodesulfovibrionia bacterium
TAAGGTATAAAGGATGAATTTTTTTATATTCTCATCTATTGTAGCTGCCATTACGTGTGAGTTGCTGGGCGGGTTTGTCTTTTTGAAAAATCCTAAAAGCAATATAAACAGATCATTTGCAATTGAAACATTTTTTATCGGCATCTGGACGCTTTTCCCCTTTCTGACGAGTCTGCCCTACTCCTATGACGAAGCACTTTTTTCGGCAAGGTTAGTGTATATGTCAGCGATGCTGGTACCCCCGACGTTTCTGCTCTTTGTGTTTAATCTGCTGAATATTGTACATATCAAAAGAGAGAGAAATACCCTGCGGCTCTTTTATCTCTGTACAATTGTTTTTTTAGTTTATTCATTCAGCCCCCTGTTTATAGAGGGCATTCACATGTCAGGACTGCTCTACACTATAAAACCGGGACTGATATATCACCTGTTTTTTCTCTATTTTGGATTGACGATCGTATACGGATACATCAGAATCTTTCTGCAATATCAAAAATCGGCGGGACGTGAGAAGAACCAGCTTTTGTACATTCTGGCATCATTCCTGATTGCGGGCATCGCCGGCATGATTCACTTTTTGTCTGCATACGGGATAATTGAGATCTTCCCTCATGACATTTTAGTTATTGTATATACTGCAATTATGGCGTACTCCATTGTTAAGTATAAAGCAATGGAAGTAAACATAGTTTTTAAGAAAACAATGGCCTACTCCCTTTCAGCAGGACTTCTCACCGGTCTCTTTGTCGTCCTTGTGCTTGCAATTACGAACATACTTTCTGCGTTTACGGATGTCAGTTCTTTTAAAGTCAGTATTTTTAGCGCCCTTTTCATTGCGGTCCTGTTTAATCCTCTCAGAAACAGGATACAGGCAATAATAGACAAACTGTTTTATAAAAAGAGTTATGATTATTATGCCGTCATACGGAAAGTGAGCCATGAGCTTTCGTCAATATTCGATCTGTCCGGGATTTATAAATTCACAGCAGATAATATATACGAAGTTCTTGGATTAAGTAGTATATATATCCTGGAGTGGGGAAAAGGAGGCTATGAAACAGTTTATCACAAGTCTAAGCGAGCGGTGAAAGGCAAAATTTTCAGGACAGAGACTGAGGATGAGGGAGGGAAAATAAGGATTGGTGCTCGCACAGAAATGGTCAGGCTGTGCAAAAAAACCAGAGACATTATCGTTGCGGATGAAGTGCCTGCCATCGAACTCAAAAATGGAAGCGCTTTAAGTGACAGTGTTTTAAATGATCTCAAGCCCTTTCAGGGTGATGCCGTTGTCCCCATCTTTGTTGATAATAAATTATCAATACTGATAGTTCTTGGAGAAAAACTGTCCGGTGACATGTTTACTCATGAGGATAGAAACCTGTTGAATACGATTTCCAATCAGACGGCTGTTACATTAAAAAATGCCGGCCTCTACAAAGACAAGGTCAATTCCGAAAGGCTTGCTTCCATTGGTATGATGTCAGCGACCTTTGCCCATGAGATAAGGAACCCGCTCACATCGCTGAAGACCTTTGCCCAGTTAATGCCTGAAAAATACAATGATGAGGAGTTCAGAGTGACTTTTTCCAAAATAGTTGAGGGAGAAATTGAACGTATTGACGGACTCATCGGTGATCTTCTTGATTATTCTTCTGAGAAGAAATCCACCCGCCTGAATAATTTTAATCTTGTCAGCCTCGTAGATGAAACAGTCAATTATGTTGCGGGAAAGCTGGAAATGGAAAAAAGGGACATAGAAATAAACAAAAAGTATATGGAAGATGAAATTTATATAGCGGGGGATACGGAGAAACTCAAACAGACATTTATCAATATATTAACAAACGGCTGCCAGGCAATGAACGGAAATGGTGTGCTCACCGTGCGGATTAACCAGAACAGCAGACATGTTGAAGTCTCTGTTACGGATACCGGAAAAGGTATCGACCCTGATGATATTTCGAAGATATTTGATCCCTTTGTTACAAACAGGGAAATGGGTGTGGGGCTTGGGCTGGCAATCAGCAAGCGGATAGTGGAAGACCATAACGGCAGGATAGTGGTGAAAAGCAAATTATTAAAGGGGACAACATTTACAATTTCATTGCCTGTACAGACTGAATAATATATACTATATCACTGTTTCTTTAGAGTAGTTACTGTAGCTTTGTGCATCAAACTGTTAATTTAAAACTTCTTTTCTGACATCGAATATGGAACTGATAGCGTTACTGAGTAACAGTGATGAATTGATAATTCCGCACGTAAAAGGTGCACTCAAACAATACACTGTCTACCCGCTTAAAACATTGGAAGAGCTTGAAGACCTTTACAGCAATATCCCCCTGAACCTGTTTCTTATAGACACCACATCCAACAGATTGACCAATATCGGAGACTTCCTCAACGGCCTGGACGACAGCACCGTCGTACTCATATCGGGAGAACCGATGGAAAAAATTCATCGGGAAAACCTTCCCAGAAGTGTTTTCGACTGCACTGATGCACGGTCAATACGAACAGAACTGCCTCTCATTATTGAACGTGCGCTTGAACGGCAGAGGTTTAAAAATGAAATAAGGCTTCTGAAACAGTCGAGAGACGTAATAGCGCCCGTGCAGATGCAGGTCATGAACAGGCAGGAAGCGGAACCGTTGTTAGGCCGAAGTGATCCGATACAGGGTGGGGCGGTTTCCGGAGGGAGATATGTTCAGGAAAAGGTTATTGTCAACTTTGCACGTATGTTGTCAGTCAGTTTTGATATGCGGAAGCTGCTCGATCATTTTATTGATTCTGTAATGGAAATTGCCCGTGTAAGCAAGATGTCGGTCATGCTCAGGGAGAAAGAAGAATTCAGGGTCAAAACCCAGTACGGGCTTGATCCTTATATAGCGGACAATCTCAAGCTTGCAAAGAGCAGTGCCCTTGCGGTGTGGCTTGCGAAAACAGGAAGAATAATGCAGAAACCCGTCACTTTTCATGATTCGGAAACAATTGAGATTCGCAATGAGATGGAAGCGCTGCAGTGCTGTATTTCATTCCCCATGATATACAAGGGAAAGCTCATAGGAATAATGAATATCAGCGATAAAATTACAGAGGAACCTTTTTTCAGAGAGGAACTGGAAATTATATATGTCCTGTGTAACTATCTGGCTGCTGCCGTGAAGGACATAGACCTTTATCATCAGATGTGGTATCAGAAAGAATTTACAAAAAACATATTGTCAAGCATGAGCAGCGGCATGATTGCTATCAATCAGGAGGAAAAGATAACGATATTCAACCATCAGGCAGCTGAAATTCTGGGCCTTGATTCACCGTTGATGATAGGAAAGGACTTGAGGGCGCTTCCGTCTCCCCTTGGAGATGTGCTTTATGAAACTATGTCCACGGGAACGAGCTATAGCCGCTATGAGGTTCTGGTGAATCCGGGGAACCTCCCTCTTGGCATCAACAGCTACAGGCTTCTTGACGAGGAGCACATTGCTGTGGGGGCCGGGATTGTTTTTTCCGATCTTTCCGATTCGAAGAA
>CALZGI010000193.1 GCA_945786855.1 Thermodesulfovibrionia bacterium
ACCTCTATCTTTTTCTTGTCGTTTTTCAATTTTTGGGAAAGCATTCCAAGAGGGACAGCGAGAAGAAACATAAATGCGATTCTGACCATAAAATCAGTCCAGTGAAGATCATAAAACCCATAACTGCTGAAAAAATATAAAACCGAAGCGGCCGCTGCTATGAGCGTGCCCGGCATAAGGCCGTAATAAAATGCGTAAAGTGCCGTAATTAAGTAATATCCGTTAAAGAAGGCACTTGCAAAACCTCCTGTCGCTTTCACAAGAAGGGACGCATAGAGAAGGTCAAAAAAGAGCGCAGCGCCGTATATTGTTTTTTTCTTTTGAGGTGAAAGTATAAGCCACGTATAGACGCTCAGACTGTATGCAGCAAAATATATGAAAATAATGCTGATGTGTTTAAATGTCGCTGCAGATATATCAGAAAAAGTAAGCCAGCCCATTCCCCCGAAAAAAATGATTATTCTGAGCGAAACAAAGGCAATGTCGACTACTTCAGTATTTGCTTTTACAGTCTGCCACTTTTTGTTAAATATCTCATTCATGTTCAGTCCCAGACTGCCTTATTGTTTCCGGGCATAACAACTTTTCCTTAAATACCCGCATTTCACTTGACCGTGAAATATTCACTGAAGAAACAGATCATTTTGCCCTGCATATCAAGAATTCAATAGCTCCCATAGTATAGCAGACCCTTTTGTCATAGAGACAGCGCTATTCATTTGATCCGATTCTCTGCACCTGCAACATTTTTTTTGCGGACCTTCATAAGAAAATTTCATATAAATGTACCGCTATCCCGCTCTCTGCAGGGAATAAAACGGTTTCTGAACAATAGTTGAAGTTTTATATCCTATCATACATAATATTGGCATGAATCCAACTTTCAAGAAGGTTCACGCAGAAATTCAAAGAGGTATGGGGCTTTCAAGGTGCATAAAATGCGGCTGCATGAAAGGAACCCTTGAAAACCTGAAAGCCTCCCTTCCGCTCCTCAAGCTGAAGGATGCGTCTGAGCTGCTTCGTAATGTGAACGAATGGTATGAACAGCTACAACCCCTTGAATATCCCTGTTTCGGCTGCAAATATTGCATTCCACCGGAAGCAATGACCATGCTGACTTCAAAATACCCTGTGCTTGCATCGGCAACATTATCAAGCTGCGAAATCCAGGTGGACAACAGCTCATGGCCGCCTGTAGAGGGAGAATATACGGTTCTGAACAAAGCAGCGCCTGTAGCGGTATCCACTCTGGCAAGCGTCAAGCTCGAAGAGAAGCTTGTTAAACTCAACCCTGACGGTCTTTGCATAGTGGGAAAAACGGAGACGGAAAATATCGGCATCGACAAAATTATTAAGAACGTTATATCGAATCCCGCCATACGCTCAATAATTCTTGCCGGGAAAGACACTGCGGGTCACCAGAGCGGCAAGACGCTGAAGGCCCTGTGGGAAAAGGGCGTTGATAAAAAAATGCGCGTCATAGGCTCAAAGGGCAGGCGACCAATCCTGAAAAATGTATCAAAAGCGGACGTGGATGCGTTCAGAAAACAGATCACCATTGAGGACATGATTGGCAGCGGGAACACACGAAGTCTTACAAAAAAAATCAGGGACCTTGCAAAAGCGGCAACTGCAAACTCCACTGCTTCGGGCTGCGGGTGCAGCAGCACTTGCTGTGATACCGCACCAGTTGCCATGTCTGCCCCATTGCTTTCCAAAGCAGCAAAGAAGGTATCAACGGTAAAAGCAATAAAATACAGTAAATCTTCGATCAAGCTGGATAAAGCAGGCTACTTTGTAATCCTTCCCCGGGAACAGAACGGCACTATTCTTGTAGAACATTACTCCTATGACAACAAACTGGTCAGAAAAGTAGAGGGGAAGAACAGCCGCGACTTGTACCTCACCATTATTAAGAATAAATGGGTAACTGATCTAGGGCATGCTGCATATCTGGGCAAAGAACTTACACGGGCTGAATTGGCCATCAAGGCGGGCTATCAATTTGTTCAGGATGGGGCTTAAACAAATAAGAATTTAAATATCAGAGATCAAAATTGCGGTAGAGTCTTTATTCAAACAAGCACTCCGCGGCAGCACTTCGATAATTCTTTTTATATTATTCATTAATTTTACTATTTAATTATTAAACTTTCATTTTATAGTATGGGAAAAATCACCGCCGTCGCCAACCAGAAGGGAGGCGTCGGGAAAACTACAACTGCTATCAATATATCCGCATCACTTGCTGCTGCCGGCAGGAAGGTTCTTCTTATTGACACTGATCCGCAGGGTAATTCAACGAGCGGGGTCGGCATTGATAAAGACAATCTCGATGGAAGTTTATATGATTTGTACACCGGATCAAGATCTATAGAAGAAATAATGCTGGACTCAGGCGTGGAAAACCTGAAAATCATTTCTTCAAATATAGAGCTCATCGGGGCCGAACTGGAGCTTTCCGGCAAAGAGAACAGAGAGACAATCCTTAAACGTTCCGTTGAATCGATAAAAAACAGATTCGACTATATTTTTATTGATTGCCCTCCATCGTTGAGCCTTCTTACACTCAATGCACTTGTTGCAGCAGACAGTCTGCTTATTCCGATGCAGTGCGAATATTACGCCCTTGAAGGAATCAGCATGCTTCTGAGAACCTTCAATCTTATAAAAGACTCTTTCAACCCGGACCTTGAAATTGAAGGAATAGTGCTGACTATGTTTGATGGAAGAAATACTCTGGCACACCAGGTGTCCGATGAATTGCGCCGGCACTTTGGAGAAAAGGTATACAGGACACTTATTCCTAGAAACGTTACTCTCGCTGAAGCCCCGAGCCACGGGAAGCCGGTCATACAGTATGACATCCGTTCGAGGGGAGCGCAGAGCTATTTGGAACTTGCAAAGGAGATGATGGGAAATGAAACCGGCACTTGGTAAAGGTCTGTCCGCTCTGATACCCCAAAAGAGCAAGGTCAAAGAACGGGGAAAATGGAATGAAATCCTTGACCTGGACATTAAGGCAATAAAACCCAATAAGTACCAGCCGAGAAGAGTCTTTAAAGACAGTGCCCTGAACGATCTCGTTTCATCAATCAAGGAAAACGGGATTATCCAGCCTGTTATCGTCAGAAAAGCCGGAGACAAATTATTTGAACTGATTGCCGGTGAAAGAAGGTGGCGTGCATCAAAAATAGCCGGCCTGAAAAGCATTCCGGCAATTGTAAAGGATGCCGCTCCGGTAGAGGCACTGGAGCTGGCTTTAATAGAGAATATCCAGAGAGAAGACCTCAATCCCCTGGAGACGGCTGAAGCCTTCCAGCGGCTGATAAAAGACTTCAGCCTTACCCATGACAATCTGTCCAAAAGAGTCGGAAAAGACAGGGCAACGGTCAGCAATTATTTGAGAATACTAAAACTCCCCGACAGCATTAAAAAACTGATTGCTGAAGGTTCACTGACTATCGGCCATGCAAAAGCACTTCTACAGATTGAAAACCAGAGAATTCAGACCGACATAGCAAAGAAAATTGTTCAGAGTGGATTAAGTGTCAGGGAAGTTGAAAAGTTGAGCAAGAAACTCGCGGGCCTTCATGCATCAGGGACCAGGCAGAAACCCTCAAAAGACCCGCAGATAGCTTCGCTGGAAGAAAAGATGATTCAGGGCCTCGGTACAAAGGTGCGTTTGGTCCATAAATCAAACAAGCGGGGCAGGATAGAGATAGAATATTACTCCCTTGAAGAACTGGACAGGCTGCTCGAAATACTCATACCATAATTTCCCTGACCGACAAAAGTGATACAGCACATTTAAATGCCTTTCTTGACTTCCTCATATAATCTGTCTGTCCCCCTGCTCCTCATATGACAATTATTACTGCCGCATTACTATTTTTATGGCGTTTCATATAAAATAGATACATCTTTTATATCCCATATATCCGGGAAAGGTCCTTATATGAAATTAAACAGAAAATATTATTTACATGTATTTGTTCTTATGCTTATCCTGACCGTTCTCTCTTCATGTCAGAAATTGCAGGATGAAGAGGTAAAAAGCGACGGAAAAGATGTTGCAGCAGGTGAAGCTCAACCAGTATCCCCGGTGGCTGAACTGTTAGCAGCGATGAGCATGTATCACTTTGATCAACCGGTGAAGGCCCCTGACTTTGAGTTAAATTCCGTGAATGGCAGTAGAGTGAGTCTCTCCCAGTTTCGCGGTAAAGTAGTCATGCTGAGTTTCTGGGCCACCTGGTGACCATGGTGCAGGAAGGAGTTGCCTTCCCTTGAGACACTACATCAGCATTTTAAGGGCAAACCCTTTGCGCTTGTGGCCATAGATCTGCAGGAAGATAAGGACACCGTGCGCGGCTACGTGCGCAAGAATGGTCTGACCTTTGAAAACCTCTTGGACAATGACGGTCAAATTGGAGCTTTGTACGGGGTGTCCTCTACTCCGGTGAAGTTCCTTATTGATGCAAATGGTGATATGGTAGGGGCTGCGCTCGGCTACAGAGAATGGGAGAAAGATGAGATAAAAAAGCTTATACAGATGCTGATAGATGAAGGCCAGGAATAATTTATTCGTTCTTTGTCAAATCACCTTCCTGACCTATCCTGCTCATCAAATCTCTGAACTTGCTTTCAGCAAACTCGATTCCGTACTTGTTCTCCTTTGTTATTCCGATATCTCTCCAGCCTCTTGTATTTTCGTATACCTTCATTTTTACCAGATCCAGATTGCCGTCTCCCCCCTTGTCAAGATAGGTAATTCTTTTAAAATATTCAGGGAGGTCATCCTGTATGACAACAAGCACATCTATTTTACCCCACTCCTTCTCAGTACTGAAGTAGGTGACGAGCCTTCCCTCTATTTCACCCTCCCATTTTTTTTCATCATCAGGACTGAGAACCTGGACAGGAGGAACGGGTATGCCATGTAATTCTTCATGAGACTGAGCGGGCGTTTCACCGACACTGACACAGCCCGTTAATATTAATGACAGCAGTAAAACCACTCTTGTAAAACTCATGATCATCTCCTGATAGAATCGGCAAGTATTTTAATATTATAATTATAACAGGCATGTCTGAATGGCTTCCAATAAGAAATACCAATAATTAAATGAAGAAATAAAGCCGACTCGTCTGGATCGGTTATATAAGGAAATCCCCGGGAGGCTGACTTTTTAATGAGAGTGGTGCGATTGCCAGATAGACTACAAAGAAAGCCGGGGATTTTACTCCCCGGCAAACTTATTCCGACATTCTATGATCCGAACTCTTTGTCGATCATTCTTTTAATTTCTTTAATTGATTTGCCTTCTTTATGAAGCTGGGCGACCCTCAAGGCCTCCTTCTGACAGAGCTGTCAACCAGCTCCATGTTTGTCAGCGAAACAGCTTAACAGTGTTTTGTGATGAAATGGCGGCTCGTTGCAGTAACAGTAGCAGTACACTTCGTTCAGTATTTCCGGTATTCTCGCTGCTGTCGCATAGGCTAACCGTGTCTGACCCGTGAACATGGAAGAATCAAGCACAGGCCGTGTTTCCTTGCCTGGCAGGTTAAATGATTTCCCGGCCTCTGCACCTGATCCCAAAAAGGGCAGATTTCCCGATATTGCTAGGGCAGCTATGATAACCACAACAGCTGCAACTATCCAGGGTACTGGTCCGCCTTTTTTCCCGGAACCATTCCCCTTATTGTCACTGTTTTTCTTCCCCATCCGGAACCTCCAAGTATTATGTATTTGCTCCTTCACTTCTTTGCTTAGTATATAGACCTGACCCGACCTGTGCGGCGGTCGAATATAATGACGTCGATAACCTCATTCTTTTCCTTGATTTTGGCCCTGATAAACCTTCCCCTTTTCCTCTCAAGTTCTACTGCAAGTCCTTTTTTGTGATAATAGTCAATCATAGCTTTTTTTGCATCTTCATGACTCATCGTCGTCTCACAATTGCCGTACTGGGTGCAGCGGGGACAAAAATCTCCGTAGGGGGTGACCGGCTTACCGCGCTTCCAGGCGAGTACTTCAGGCAGGGACCATAACATGAAAAAAAGAATCGCTATAAAAACATATAAATATTTCATTTTTTGCCTGTTTTAAGAATAGCTGATAATGATGAAGAAATTATGAATATCAATATATCTCTCCGCCTACAAAAAAAGTGTAAACTTTGCACCTTTCCCGGGAACACTTTCTACGCTGATCCTGCCTCCAATGACTTCAGTAAGTTCCTTCACAATCGCCAGGCCCAGCCCCTGCCCTCCAGAGTGCTCCCCTTTATAGAACCTGTCAAATATTTTCGAACGTTCCCTTTCATCAATCCCTCTCCCCGTATCTTCGACACTAATATAGAGACCGCTTTCTGATTCATGTTGATTCTCCCCCCAGTGAATTCTGATTCCGCCCTTACGGGTATATTTGTATGCATTTGTGATAAGGTTTTTCAGAATGATATGCAGTTTCTCAGGATATGTTTTGACTAAGAGAGACGGGCCCACTGTTTTCAGATAAAGGTTTTTGTCTTCAATTATTTTCCTCATGCCCCCGGCAACACTTTCGACAAATTCCAGGAGGTTAATTTCCTCAATATTTCCTCTCTTGAAAAAACTTGCCTCGGCCCTGGTAATATCTTCGATTCCCTCTACGAGAGTTATGATTCTCTGAATTTCTGATTTAATAGTCTTCATGACCTTTTCCGGATCTGATATGATCCCATCCTCTATAGCTTCAAGATTTCCTCTTATGATCGTAAGGGGGGTCCTCAGCTCATGGGCAATATTTGAAGTGAGGTGCTTTCTTAATGAATCTTCTCTCTTGAGAGCATCAGCCATGTAATTGAATGTCTCTGCTAACCTGTCTATTTCATCTTTCAGTCTTTTTTGCACCTTCGGCTCTTGTACGGAATAGTCGCCTTTTGCAATTTTTTCAGCAGACCGGGTTAAACGCCGAATGGGATTTGAAATGAACATCGCGAAGAGAATGGACAGCAACAGAGCGCCTCCTCCGGCGATCAAAAATGAGAAAACAAGAAACTCTCTGCCTCTGTCTCTGAATATTTCTTCTCTGACAGGAGTGAGTCCCAGCCTTTCAAGAGGCCTCACATAGAGCTTCCCAATTTCCTCCCCTTCAACGAACAGAGGATACCATATGAATTCTCCTATTCCGGTCGGCAGTTTCAGCAGGGAGTTCATCCTCTTTAACATGCCCTGGCTCATGTAGGAGTAGATTCTTTCAGAAGACAGTATTTTATTTCCGGAACTGTCCTCTACGTAGGAGTCGAACCCGAGCATTAAGCTCCAATGCAACGCGTCACCGAGCAGTTGCGTATCCCAGCCCTCACTTCTGTAACTGCCTTCCACCGAAGCCATTATCCAGTAAATCCGGTCTTCTTCAGTTCCCCTGACATAGTCATTGAAATCTTCCATAATCATCTTCTCGAAAAAGATATTAGAAAGAAGGGCGAGGAGGATTACAAAAATAAACGCAAGGAAAAGTTTAGTCCTCATCGGGTATTCCGGTAAACTTATAGCCTACACCGTACACCGTTTTGAGATAGGAAGGTTTTTTCTGATTATCTTCAATCTTATGACGGATATTCTTGATGTGTGCATCAATCGTTCTGTCATACCCTTCAAAGTCATAGCCGAGAATAACATTCACAAGCTGGAGCCGCGTGAATACCTGACCGGGATGTTCAGCGAGACACTGTAAAAGTTTAAACTCAGTCGGTGTCAGAACTACGGGAGAATCTTTCTTTCGTGATTCAAACCGTGTTGAGTCGAGGACAAGATCTCCCGAGTTAAAAGTGAGGACATCACTGGCACCCTTCACTCTTCTCAAAAGTGCCTTTACCCTGGCAACAAGTTCTCTGGGGCTGAAAGGCTTCACCACATAATCATCAGCACCGATTCCGAGCCCCTTGATTCTGTCCTCCTCTTCACTCTTTGCAGTTAACATGATAATCGGAATGTCCGAGTCTTTCCGGACGGCCTGACAAATGTCTTCACCCGACATATCAGGGAGCATAAGATCCAGTATGATAAGGGAGAATCCCTCCTTTAATACTGTGAGTGCCTTTTCTCCCGTGTCTGCAACGGTTACTCCGAATTTCTCTTTTTCAAGGTAAGCCCTGACTATCTCTGCTATCTTGTTTTCATCTTCGACTATCAGTATTTTTCTCCCGCTCATACTAAAAATAATAACACAATGAATATGAATTATTTATGAATAAAAAGGAGTTGCAAATCTTGCCAATAAGGGATAAAAATGCTAATCTTCTTCAATCATGAAAATAGAACACAACCTGCAGACCGTTCAGCGAAAAATAGCGCAATCCGCAAAGAGCTTTTCAAGAGACCCTGACAGCATTAAACTTGTGGGGGTTTCCAAGACCATTGAGTTAAAAAAGGTTATTGAAGCTGTTCATGCGGGCGTAACTATTCTTGGAGAAAACAGGATTCAGGAGGCGCAAAAGAAGATTACAGAATTCAGAGCACACCCCCCCCCCCTTAATAAAGGGGGGGCAACAGTGGGGGTCGAGTGGCATTTGATCGGGAATCTGCAGAAAAACAAGGCGAAGGCGGCAGTTCAGTTATTTGACCTGATACATTCCGTTGATTCATTGGCGTTAGCGGAAGAACTGAATAAACATGCCCGTCGCCAGGGGAAAAGACAAAGAATTCTTGTTCAGGTGAAACTCTCGGATGAAACAACGAAACACGGAGTTTCGGAGAACAAATTAAATGAGCTGCTCGATACAATCCTTCAAATGGACAGTGTTCTGCTGGAAGGCTTAATGACAATACCCCCCTATTTTGAAAGCATTGAAAAAACAAGGCCATATTTCAGAAAGCTCAGGGGCATTTCAGAAAGTGCACTCGCACAGGGGTACCCGGTGAAAGAACTGTCAATGGGCATGTCAAATGATTTCACCATTGCCATTGAAGAGGGATCAACAATGGTCAGAGTCGGCACTGCCATCTTTGGAGAGAGAAAGTATGCACTGTAAGCACTGTGCAGCATACAACCCGTATTCTCTCGTTCCCTCATTCAATGACGGTTCCCTCTATAAAAAGCATTATGAAGAAGGCAAGTGATTATCCGGGAAAAGCCTTGAATGTATAATAAATAAAAAGGCATGTATAATAAAGGGTTATGAAAATAGGGTTCATAGGTGGAGGAAACATGGCAGAAGCCCTGCTTAAGGGCATGACAGCCCAGGGGATGAAGGAAATATATGTGTCCGATCCTGCAGCAGAGAGACGCCGGTATCTGAAGCAACACTACAACGTGGAAACAGCAGAATCGAATACACAGATCGTTGCTGCGTGCGACATAATAATTCTGGCTGTGAAACCACAGGTTATGGACAGAGTGACTGAAGAAATCGGCAGCAAAGTTACGGAAAGCAAGACTATAGTTTCAATTGCGGCAGGGATTACACTTGCCTATCTGTCCTCAAGATTAAATACCGGAAAGTTGATCAGAGTTATGCCGAATACACCGGCCCTTGTCCAGAAGGGCATGACCGTCATGTCACTATGTAAGTGTTTCTCCGGGCGGGATGTGGCAGCGGTCAGGGACATATTCATGTCAGTAGGAGAGGTCATAACACTACCTGAAGAATATATGGATACGGTAACCGCCCTTTCAGGGAGCGGGCCCGCCTTTTTCGCATTATTCGTCGAAGCAATGATAGAAAGCGGCATAAAAATGGGACTCACCAGGGATGATGCCAGTACCCTCGCCGTCCAGACTTCTATAGGAACTTCACGAATGTTTGAAACAGGAATGAACCCCGCACGTCTGAGAGAGATGGTCACATCTCCGGGCGGGACGACAGCCTCCGGCCTGAAGACATTTCATGAAAAAGGTTTAAAAGATATAGTCTCAGCTGCTCTTGCGTCCGCAAAAAACAGGTCTGAAGAACTAGGAAAAGGGAGGAGTTAATGTTTATATTTGGCAATTTAATTTCTGCGATAGCCTCTATCCTGAAAATCGTATTGAATTTATATATGTGGATCGTAATAATTTCTGCGCTCATAAGCTGGGTCAATCCAGATCCCTACAATCCGATAGTGCGCTTTCTCCATTCTGTTACTGATCCTGTTTTAAGACCGATCAGAAAAAGGCTCGGCTTTTCTCTGGGGATTGACATATCGCCAATGATTGTTATTTTAATAATTATTTTTTTACAGAACTTTGTAGTAAACTCAATGTTTCAATTTGCTTTAAGCATGAGATAACTATTATTTCAATACTTAGGGGGTTCTATGAGAATTACACCGCTTGATATTCAGCAGAAACAGTTCCCATCCCGGTTCAGAGGGTTTGACATGGAGGAAGTTGATTCCTTTCTTGAGCTTATACGGGAAGAAATGGAGGAACTTCTCCGTGAAAATGCCAATTTAAGGGAAGAAGCGAGGCGGTTTGAAAAACAGCTGAAAGAATACAAGAATATGGAACTTACACTGCGCGACACACTGGTAAAAACACAGGAACTGGTAGAGGAATATAAAACGACTGCAAAAAAGGACGCCGAACTTGTGAGAAAAGAAGCTGAATTGCAGGCCGATGAGATAGTAAAAGATGCCCAGCACAAAGTCGTGAAAATCCATGAAGACATAACTGATCTGAAAGGCATCAGAAGACACTTCAAGGAAGAAGTGAGGCGGCTCATAGAAAGCCATCTGGGCATGCTGGAGTTTGACAGGGAACGCGAGGACGCAACCCCCGATGAAGCATAAGACACTGAAAGGACTGCAGGACATCCTCCCCCCTGATATTGCCGTCTGGCAACGCATCGAACGCAGTGCACGAGACATCTTCAAAAACTACGGTTTCGGAGAGATCAGACTGCCCATCATGGAGTCAACGGATGTGTTCATCCGGAGCATCGGTGAAACGTCTGACATCGTAGAAAAAGAGATGTATACCTTTGAAGACAAGGGAGGCCGCAGTGTAACGCTGAGGCCTGAAGGAACGGCTTCCTTTGTAAGGGCCTATGTCGAGCATCACCTGTATAACAACCCGGCACCGCAGAAGTATTATTACATGGGCCCCATGTTCCGCTATGAAAGGCCCCAGGCCTTCAGGTACCGGCAGTTTTACCAGATCGGGGCCGAGGCCATGGGGATCGAAGATCCGAAGCTCGATGCCGAGATCATCGCCCTGCTCTCGAGAATCCTGAGCGGTATAGGTCTGGAGGATTTAAACTTTGAAGTAACCTCAATCGGCTGTAAGCAATGCCGGCCTGATTACAGGAAAGCTCTAAAAGAATTTCTCGGTGCCAAGCTGGACCGTTTCTGCAGTGACTGTCAGCGCCGTTTTGACGCAAATCCCCTCAGAATACTTGACTGTAAAGTCCCGTCCTGCATTGAAGAGAGAAAAGGTTCACCGCCTGTTCTGGATTATCTGTGCGGAGAATGCGAAGACCATTTCAGCAATCTGAGGAATTATCTGAACTTATTGAGTGTACCCCACAGAGTAAACCCGAACCTGGTAAGGGGACTTGACTATTACACGAAAACAGCCTTTGAAGTCAGCAGCGAAAACCTGGGAAGCCAGAGTGCAGTCGCCGCAGGTGGACGGTATGACAGCATGGTAAAGGAATTCGGAGGTCCTGATACGGCGGGCATCGGCTTTGCCATAGGAATGGAAAGAATTATCCCCCTCATTAAAGACACAATCGCTTCCCCATCAGGCCCTGATCTCCTCTTCTGCCCGCTGGATGGTAAAGCCGCAGAAAAAGCACTTGTGCTCACCGAACAGTTAAGAACGGAAGGACTCTGGATCGAGATGAACCATGAGAGCACTTCCATACGAAGCCAGATGCGGAAGGCGAACCGCATTGGTGCAAAGAACGTTATTGTTATTGGTGATGATGAACTAAAAACCGGTAAGGTCCTTTTAAAGAATATGTCCGAGAGAGAAGATGCTAAGAGCTCACTTCAGGCCGGTGAAATTCTGACTAAATTGCGCCCATAAAATGCAGCAACCGTTATTTTTCAATTTCCATAGAGAAAAAGGTTATTTCAATATGGTGCGCTATTTACATTTTATTGTTATTAAGGAATCATGAGACAATTGATTAATATGTGCTCAGGAGTCATTCTGGCAGGCGGCGAGAATAGCAGAATGCCTGTCCTTAAGGGGTTCATTGAGGTCAACGGCCAAGGTATTCTCAAGAGAAATCTCTCAATCCTGACCCATCTGTTCAGAAATGTTTTCATTATTACAAATGAGCCCGAAGCCTATTTTTCTTTCAGGGTCGCCATGGTGGGCGATGTCTATAACACGAGAGGGCCCATGACGGGCATATTGACTGCACTCCTGAACTCGGCAACTCCCTGGGTATTTATATCTGCCTGCGATATGCCCTTCATCAATGAGCACCTCATACAATATATGGCTTCAAGAAGAGATAATTTCGATGCTGTTGTTCCTCTGCTGGAAGATAAAACAGAGCCACTGTTTGCATTTTATTCAAGGCGGCTTATACTTTCCATGGAGAGAAACATCCTTGAAGGTAAAAAAAGTTTGAAAGATTTTTTAATATCGGAAAGAGTAAAATATATATCAAGAGAAGAGATATTAAAGATAGATCCGGAGGGCAGGTCTTTCATTAATCTGAATACTCCGGATGACGCCGAATTCTATTTAAAGACAGACGATATGAAAAGATTAAACAGCAACCTCAAGAGGAGGAGAATATGTTCGGTTTAGGAGCAACTGAGCTCATTATCATTTTAGTCATTGTTATTGTTCTTTTTGGAGCATCAAGACTGCCCGAGATAGGCAAGGGCATAGGAGAAGCAATCAAGAACTTCAAGAAGTCTATATCCGATTCTCCTGAAATTGATGTTACTCCGAACAATAACGACAAGGATTCAAAATCGGGCGGAGAAAGCAAGTCTTAGGTGGAATTACAGAAGGCATTTGCTGAAGTCAACCTCAATGCCCTCTCCCACAACCTCAAGGTTGTTCAAGACAGGACGGCAAATAAAAGCGTTCTTGCTGTCGTCAAAGCCGATGCATACGGGCACGGCGCCATTCAGATATCCAATCACCTCATTAAAAAAGGCATTTCAAAACTTGGAGTTGCATACACCTTTGAAGCGATAGCCCTTCGGGAATCAGGGATTACTGCTCCTATCCTTGTTTTTTTTGACAGGGAAAATATGGACGCCTGCTTCCAGTTCAACCTTACGCCGGTAATATTTGATTTAGCGACAGCAAAAAGATTTTCATCCGAGGCCCGCAGACTGAATAAGCAAATACCCGTGCATATTAAAATTGATAGCGGCATGGGCCGCATCGGATTTCCTGTTAAAAAGGCATGCGCGGAAATTATAAAAATATCCTCATTAAAAAATATCAGGCTCGAAGGTCTCATGAGCCATTTCTCAGAAGCTGATCTGCAGGACAAAGATTATGCGAACCAGCAGATTGAACGTTTTCGGTCTATTGAAAAAGAGTTAAAAGAGAAGAATGTTTCCTTCAGGTTTCGTCATATGGCAAACAGTGCAGCAGTACTGTCCATGCCCGAATCACATTTCAATATGGTCAGGCCCGGAATAATGCTTTATGGCTACGGATGCTGTGAAAGAGACAATTTAAAACCAATACTGAGCCTCAAAAGCAGTTTTGTCTTCCTGAAGACCGTGCCGGCCGGAACGTCTATAAGTTACGGCAGGACCTTTGTCACAAAAAGGAGGAGTATTATCGGGACCATCCCCGTAGGCTACGCAGATGGGTATAACAGAAAGCTTTCAAATACTGGAGAAGTGCTTGTAAACGGCAGGCGTGCGCCCGTCGTCGGCAGGGTATGCATGGATACGGTCATGATTGACGTAACAGACATTCGGGACGTGGATTACAAGAGCGAGGTTGTACTTCTTGGCCGTCAGGGGAAAGAGCGGATAACCGCCGATGACATCGCAGACGAGACCGGCACAATCGCCTATGAAGTCCTCACTTCAGTCGGCCCGAGGATTCAACGGGTATATACCTGACCATTCTGTCCCTCGTAAAAGCTATGAAGCTGGGGCAAATGTATCCTTCAGTTTTTTAAAGAGAATTATCTTTGCCCCCTGCATTATCTCTTCTATTTTTATGTCATCAACATGCGCCCTGATTCTCCTGCTGTGGTCATCAGTAAGAGCGAGCCCCTGCCGTGAAGTTATAATTTCAAGAATAAATGTTCTGTCTTTCAAAAAGAACTTCAATCCATAGCTGTCTTCCGATATTCCTCCGTCAGCAAGCACACCGGCAAAGAGATCTGCGAGAGACACCTGCAGTTTTCCAATCGTGTCAGGGGATAACTGAAAATAGTCTGCAATGTGCTCAAACGATTGAACCGCTGCTGATTCAGCCCTCTGGTCCGCCGGGATCTTGAATTCAAAGGCAGCAGGCTGCGGCAGTTTTGTTCCTGCCTTCCTGCCCTCGGTGATTATTTCCCTTGTCTTCTCCGAAGTCTCCCTGAGAATTTCCCTGTAATACAAACCCCTGACAATATCAGCCAGCATCTTGTCATCAGTAAATTCAATGGTGCTGAATCCCATATCTACCGTCCCTGCACTATGGAGTTTATTGATGATAGAATCAAGTTTCTCCCTCTGGAGGGACAACAGGTCAGGGAGTTTTTCATAGACATCAGCACCATTATAGACAGCAAGGTGATACAGTACATTTAAGACCGGCTTTCGATGTTGAAAAAGAGGAACATATGCTTTTAAGACAGAGGTCCAGTGGGTGTAGATTTTCCCTTTCGTGATTTCCTGCAGGTACAGGTCCCAAAAATTTTCTTCCGTCAGTGACCTGATTGCATGACGCGCCGTTTGAATAAAACTTTTAATATAGAAAGGATTTCCACTGAACAGGTCGATATATTTTTTTAACCCGGCATCACATGCGACTCCATATTGTGCGCAGAGATTTGTAAACAGCAGGAAGGCATCCTCCCTCCCAAGGCCCGAAAGATTGATACTTTCGAGGTGCTCACCAAAGGACGTCGCTTCAAAAAACATCTTATGGAGATCCGTCTGAAGACCTGCAATTATATGGGGTACATATCGAATATTCAAATAGTTCTCAAAACACATCCATAGATCCTGATCCTGATTACTGGCACTTATTTCTGATATTTTTCTTATATTTTGAAAGTCATCAATGAGTACCACAACAGGCTTTCCCGTAAAACGGTAACTTTTATAGGGGCTGGATATTGCATAGGAAAAAAGCCTGATTGGATCCTTCATTTCCAGAACGTGAAAAAAACGGCTTATGAAATCGGAAGCCCACGATGCATCTGACTTGTCGGCAATATCCCTCAATTCTTCTAGAGTAGAATTGCCTGTATTGAACAGGGAGGGATAATAATTGCTAAAAGCCATGTACTGAAGAATAAAGCTGGAAAAATAATCTTTGGAGAAATTCTCGACAGAAGCAAAAGAAGCTTTCACTGTATATAAAAAGGGAACTGCATCGCCAGCACCGTTAAACATCTCGGAATATAGGTGCTTCAGTAATTCAGTCTTTCCAAAACCTCTTTTCCCAAGCAGAACGATGCTCTGTGCATCACCGGAAGCAGCCTGCGATGCCAGACTTTTAAGAGTCTCGATCTCTCTGCTTCGTCCCAGAAATATTTTTGCAGTAAAATCTCTTAGCGGCATAGTACATTTATCCTGTTCTGAATGAGCGGTCAAAAGTCAGAAAATACCATTACCGGGAGCCGGCTCACCTGTTCCCGGTTTGCTGACAGGGTGCCGCAAAACCCATTTCTACAAATATACGACCCTGTTCCCGCCACCCTTTTTCGCAAGATAGAGGGCCTGATCCGTTTTTTCAATAAGTTCCATAATAGATGACGCGTCATCAGGGAACGTTGCGAGCCCCATACTGATTGAAAGGGGCATTTCAACATTAAACAGACGAAGGGCCTTCTCAATCTGATCCTTCAGCCTGTTGGAAATCTGTATTGCATCAACCTTCGGAGTCTGAGGGAATATTGCCACGAACTCATCCCCGCCAAACCGTGCAGCAATGTCTATGGTCCGAAGAGACTTCTCCATTACACTGGCAAGATTCCTGATGAGTTCATCTCCAGCTATATGGCCAAAGGTATCATTGTACTCCTTGAATTTATCAAGATCGAGCATCATAAAACTGAAGGGATGTTGAAATCTGTTATACCGGGTAATTTCCTCTGAAAGTCTTCTGTTCAGATAACGACGGTTATAAATGCCCGTCAGAGGATCGGTAATTGACAGTTTTTGCAGTTTTTCTGCCTGCCTGTACAAAAGACTCCTCTCAATTGCTATTGCGACGCTCCCGAGAAAAGATTCTATCAGGTTAAGATCATCTTTATCAAAGGACCTGCCTTTCACCTTGTCGGCCAAATTCAGGACCCCCTCCATTCTGTTCTCAATGCGTATGGGAACACTTAAAAACGATTTTGTTCGATACCGGGGCCTGTTCGCCTGTTTCACTCTCGGATCACTTTCAATATCCTCTACAAGAAGCGAACCTCCTTTTTCCAGCACCATTCCGCAAATGCCTTCGCCTTTTTTGAATCTCATCTTCTTCTGGACCGTATCATCCACGCTCTTTCTGGCTTCCACGACAAGTTCAGATGTTTCATGATCCAGCAGCATCAGTGAACCCTGTTCCGCATTTATAATCTGCAGAGATTTTTCGAGCAAGGTACTCAAAAGTCTGTCTTTATCCACGATAGAAATAATCGACTTCGTTAAATCAGAAAGGTAGGCTAATTTTTCATCAGCCATCTTATACGTACGGGCCATGTCGCGGAGCTTATTGTTTTCCAGGTTCAGCTGCACATATTCCCTGAAGGCATTCAGTATTTTCACATCCTCCCGAGAAATTTCCCTGTTGTAAATAACGATAAGCGCAGAAACAGCGCCTCCACTGATAACAGGGAAAAAATGCGAAAATTTGTATCCTTCAAACTGACTCTCAGTCATGAGGTGATCTTTACCCTCAAATAAAACCGGTGACTTGATATCGCTTATTTTTTTTATAAGAGGGCTTTCTGATTTTATGGACACATGAGTGATATGTTCCCTCTCTTTTCCTGTGCTGTATACCGTTTTGTATATCAACTCATTTTCATCAGGCACCATAACGCCGGCTGATGTCTCTCCAAATACAAAATCAATAGTGTCCAGAATGTATCTATGCATAAGTTCCGGACTCTTCGACAGCGTTCCGAAGGCCTGACTGTCAAAAAGTGAAGTTATACGCATAAATTTTTCTTCAAGTTTGTACTTCTCATCATAATTTTTTAACTGCCGCTTTATGGATAAGGATATAAATTGTGAAACCGATCTGAGATGATCTTCTCCGGTAAATTGCAGAGGCATGGAAATCGGCAGTTCAGGAAGCTGATTGCTCCCGACTGTCTCAAGAAAATCGGCAAAATCATCATATGCAGAGAAACTTCCTCTCCCCACAATAAATGCCTTCTCTCCGAATTCCTGAACAGGAAATGAAAAGCACAGGATTTTTGACCGGCACCTGAAAACCTTCGGCTCATCTGATTTCATCAGTTCATGGCAGGAGTTGGGACAGTCAATGTCGTTATCCGGCCGTGATCGGTTAAATGCGCAGAAAGGATTTTCATTCTCCAGAAACAGCTCGCCTCCTTCCGCGTCATAGCCGCTCAACTCAAAATGCACAGCTTCGGCAAGTCCCTTAAAATATTCAATCCACCTGTCCGAACTCAACAGCATCGAAAGGGTCTGATCAGACTGACTTTCATCTGATCCTGTGAAGTTCACATTGTTATTTTCGTCTTTCAACGGCATACAATACTTTAATTTTGGTTTAATTACAGTGACATGAGTGTTTTAATGAGTAGATAAGCGATTCCCATCTTTCATTGAAGCAATAATTCAGCCAGTCTGTAAGATCCCGAAAATATTAGATTTTACCTGCATTTAATGCTTCAACCATGTAAATTATATCGACAAATTTAATTTATTTATATTAAGAATGATAAATTCTACCATAAATCAAGGTATTTATCGACTGTTATTATATTTTACATATCCAGTTGAAAACTAAAACAAACAACGAGGTTGGACTGCCTTGAGAAAAAATATGCTTGAGCTGAGAATACCATCAACAAAAAGATTAATCAACGGCAATTTATTAATATCTGGTCATTTCCCGGTGAGTTTTAGGGGATCGAGCACACGGCGAACTGTCTTCCTGTCCATGACTCCCTTTTCAACGACAATTTCTTTGACAGATTTTCCTGTCCTGTATGCTTCTTTCGATATTTCTGCAGCTGATTCATAGCCGATAACCGGGTTTAATGCGGTAGCCAGGGCAAGCGTCGCATCGGCATATTCCCGACATCTCCCGGCATCTGCCTCGATACCTTCCAGGCATCTGTCAGTAAAAGCATTGATGCTATTTGACAGAATATCAATTGAGAACAGAAGATTGTGTGCAATCACAGGCATCATAACATTCAGTTCCAGTTGTGATGCCTGGGCAGCATATGATATTGCTGTGTCGTTCCCCATAACCTGATAACAGACCATGTTCAGCATTTCTGCCATCACCGGATTCACTTTTCCGGGCATAATCGAAGAACCGGGTTGTACAGCGGGAAGCCTTAATTCAGAAAAACCTGTTCGGGGGCCTGAACTCAGCAAACGGATATCGTTTGCGATTTTTGTCAGAGTTACCGCTAACCCTCTCAATGATGCGCTGACTTCAAGTGCCGGATAAACATTTTGAATTCCATCAAATAAATTTTTGCTGCTTTTATAGTTTACACCCGTAATCTTTCTGATCTCTTTTAAAATGCAGGTATGAAACCGGGGATGCGCATTTATTCCCGTTCCAAGAGCATTCCCGCCAATGGGCAGATTTAACAAGGCCTTTGATGCATTTTGAACACGGAGCAGATCATTCCTTACCGACTCTGCGTAGCCGCTGAATTCCTGTCCAAGCCTCATAGGCACTGCATCCTGCAAATGCGTCCTTCCTGCTTTGACTATCTTGTCAAAGGCTTTCGATTTCGATGCCAGCGCCTTCTTTAATTTTCTTAACGCCGGAAGAAGGTCATCTCTGAGCGACTCAAAGGACGAGATGTAGATCGACGAAGGAATAGTGTCATTCGTTGATTGGGCCATATTAACATGATCATTGGGGCTGACCTTACGGTAGTCACCTTTCTTCCCCCCGAGCAGTTCAACAGCCCTGTTTGATATAACTTCATTTGCATTCATATTCTGGGAAGTCCCCGCTCCTGCCTGATAAACATCTACAACAAAATGCCTGTCATGCTTCCCCTTGATCACTTCTATTGCAGCCTTTTCTATTGCCCTGCATATTTTCCGACTGATAAGTCCGAGAGATCCGTTAGCCCGTGCAGCCGCAAGTTTAACCGTTCCCTGCGCCTTGATAAATCCTCTGCTCAGCCGCAATCCGCTTATTGGGAAATTCTCAACTGCTCTCTGCGTCTGAGCACCATATAATGCATCACCAGGCAGCCTTATGTTCCCGAGAGTATCTTTTTCAATTCTCAATTTTTTCTCCTCTCTTAGGTGATCCAAGCACGTTCATAAATACGATTTAGTTTACCACAATAAATATTCATATCAACTATAAACGACACAGGGACTGCGGCTTGGACATAAATGGTTTCTCCCGTTATATCACATCAAAATGACTGAAGAGTGACACAGTCACACAACAACGCTGAGAATCTTCAAATTATTTTTGTACGTAATTTTTATGCACGGCACATCATTTTTGACAGCAGGAGAAGTCTCGACTATAATACGGTGTTATGATTTCACCGCCCGAGATATTAATACGACTCTTACTTGGCGCCATCATTGGTGGAATTATAGGGTTTGAACGAGAGGTCCACGGCAGAGCAGCAGGATTCAGAACACAGTTAATCGTCTGTGTTGCTGCTGTACTGATAATGATTGTCTCGCAGAATTATTATTTTTATATACACAACCTTGATGATTCCCTCCGTATCGATCCGGCAAGAATATCGGCCGGCGCACTGATCGGCATAGGATTCCTGGGCTCTGGAGTAATCATCAAAAGCGGTTTCGCCGTAAGAGGGTTGACAACGGCTGCATCCATATGGATTGTTTCTGCCATAGGACTGGCCATCGGTGGAGGGCTTTATTTTGAAGGGGCAGCGACTGCTGCAATAACAATCATTGCTCTTATCATACTGAGGATTGTCGAACGGAGAATCAGAACAATGCGGTTCAAGAACATAACTATTTCGACTTCGCCCTTTGACAACAGTGAAGAGACAATTCAGTCCTTATTTACAAAACACAAAGTGCACGTTCACTCTACAAACTATGAAAAAAATGCTGAACGGAATGAAACAGTATATTCTTTTGCTGTGTCCACGAGAAGCAAAGATACCATTGGAAAGCTCTTTCAGGAACTGAACAAGCTTGACATTATAAGAACACTTAAAATCACCGGTTAAGAACCAAGCCGCCCCTCTCTTATCTTTCAGTCTGCATAATCATGTTGAGAACTTAATAATCCTCAGGAAGAAACACCGTGTCAGCACAAAGCATTCTATTGAAATGAACTAAAACCTGGGGGGTGAACGCAGAAAGGATACTAGGCGTTTAACAGTTTATTATAAGGATACCGTCTCAGGAATCCCATAAACTGCTCTATGGTATGTGACGGCTCTTTGGATTTCTTGAACACGAGAGAGAAATCTCTCAGGAACTTGTCTTCCTTGAATACTGCTGTCTTGAGGGTCCCGTATTTACACTCTTTCTTTGCCGCCCATCGCGAAAGGATTGAAGTGCCGAGGCCTTCTTCAACGGCGCATTTTATAGATTCAGTACTGCCCATAATAAGCGAGATTTTCAAATTCTGCTGTGATATTCCGTGCTTCGCGAGGTACTTTTCTATTGCCTGCCTGCTTCCGGAACCTTCTTCCCTGAAAATCAGAGGCTCTTTCGAAAGCTCCATAATAGAGACTGACGATTTTTTTGCCAGATGATGATAGGGAGACATAATCAGCACCATTTCATCGGGAATTAATTTCTCCATCAGCAGCTTCTGCTTATTCACTTCGCCTTCGACAAGCCCCACGTCGACGCTGCCGGAATTCAAGTAATCTATCACCTGCTTTGTATTCCCGACGTGAAGGTGGACACCTACTTTCGGATACTTTCTTTTGAAATCAGCCACGACGGAAGGCATCACATAATTACCAATGGTCGAGCTGGCACCGACTGAGATAACTCCCTTGACCAAGCCGGTCACTCCCCCTATTTCCTTTTCCGCTGCACCATAAAGGGAGTTTATTTCCTTGGCATACTTGTAGAGCATTTCCCCGGCCTTCGTGAGTGTGATAACACAGCCGGAACGATTAAAGAGCTTGGTGCCATACATTTCTTCAAGTGCCTGAATCTGGAGACTAACGGCAGGTTGGGTGAGACGAATTATTTCCGAAGCCCTCGAAAAACTCTTCGTTTCTGCAACTATGCAAAATACTTTTAACTTATGATCGTCCATGTGTAAGTAATTCTAACTTAAGAAAATTAATAAAGTCAATTCAACCGGTCCAGACAAAATCGATAAAGTTATTTAATTTCCATATTACTAATAATACCTTGCAGAGACCTCATTTATTGATATATAATCAAATGCCTTTTTCAAATTCCGGCAAAAATTCCACCTGCTTTTAAGTATAGTTACTGAAAAAAATACAAGTTGCAGGTATCAAACATATATAATTGAAAGGAGGATTTTATGAGATTTTTGTTGACGCTCTTTATGCTCATCGCACTCGCTCTCGTCCCTCTGTCGGCCCATGCCTCCGGATCATCCCGCGCACACGCCCCAACCGTGCCTGACAATGTGGGACTGCTTTCCACTATTGATGACCTGGCAAATCTTTATAACTCGGAACAGTGCGGCGAATGTCATGAAGAAATTTATGACCAGTGGAAGCAATCGGGAAAATCCCACGCTTTCAGTACAGAGAGGGTGCTGCAGACATGGAGGACCTTTATCAAGCAGGGACTGGACAAAGAGACAAAGCCTGATTGGGATGGGTCGAAGCTGACCAGACAGTCCATCAAGAGCCACTGTCTCTGGTGCCACGAACCGCGCATTAAATACGCCACTGATGATCTGGTTGCTGAAATCGTTGATAAGATCATAGTATCCGTTGATGATCCAGACCAGGGCAAAAGGGATGCAGCAGTAAAGGAGCTTTCAAAACTCAACCTCGGCTGCTACGGATGCCACAACATGTTTGCTCTGCAGGACGGTTACTGGGGCAATAAACCACATGCAGACGCTATCTATGGCCCGACAGGAGAGGTAGACCAGAGTAACCATAAGGAAAATGTAGAGGGCATTAACCAGACTCTCAAGTCAGATTTCCTGAAAAAATCCAAGTACTGTGCCAGGTGTCATCACGGATGCCCTGACAGCGTGCCATTCTGGCAGTGCCGCACACTGTATACAAGTTATTTGGAGAACTACAAAACCAATGTGGGCGGCGACAAGAGATGTCAGGACTGTCACATGCCGATGGATCCTGAAATCGAAATGGCCTCGCACCGTTTCCCCGGAGTCCATGACAAGACATTTTTCTCGAACGCAATGGACATTGGAATTGAGGCAGAGGTATCTCACTTCATCGATAACTACAAGAACGAGCTGACACCGGCCCTCTGCCTGAATGTCATTATGACGAGCAACTCAGGCCACGGCCTGCCAAATGGTTGAGTGTACATACCTCAGGCGGCACTGGAAGTGACCGCAAAAGACCAAAACGGTAATATCATACACACTGAAAGAAGAAAGTATCAGAACTGGAACCTGTGGTTTGATGGACGCAAGGACGTCGCTCTCAAACTCTGGGACATCACTGCCACGGTAAGCGTAAACCTCGGACTCGAACCTGACAAGCCCGATCAGAAAACACATGTTGTGCTGCTTGGCAATGATGTGGAGACGGTGACCATTGAGGCATCTCTGTTGTTTGAGAGTACGCCTGACCACTGGGAGACCATCACGACTGCATCAAAAACTGTTCAAGTAGAGAAGTCTGACAAGTACTATAAGAAGTAATCAGTTTTCAGAACCCGTGCCCGACCGGGCACGGGTTTTCTCTTTTTCACGCCTTTCCAGCACATAATTTTGTTGCACGTTGAAAAAATTTCAGGAATACATGTAAACTTTCTACGTACCACATCTCATCGAAGGTGATAATTGCATGAAAAAATTATTTTTCTTATTACTCATATTGTCCCTGGCAGCCGGCTGTGCTTCGGACAACAAAAAGCCGTCTGAAGATTCGAGACTGGCAACAGGAGCGGTGGATCATATTCATTCTGTAAAACAGGCATATGAAGCAAAAGACAGAGTCGCCATTGAACAACTGGTTCCGGAACTTGCCGAAGGAATACTGAAAGAGCTGGATTTTGACACAGCTGAGTTGTCGTTTACGAACAGACTGATAAGAATAACCGGAACATCCGTAGTAGTAAACATGAACTGGAGGGGATCATGGCTGCTCGATCAGGGTCGACAAATAAAAAACAGGGGAGCAACGGATTTTATCCTTGACAGGGATACATTGACACTCAATCGAATAGATGGAGACAATCCATTTACTATTCCTGCTGCAATAAAATAAAATTAAGAATGCATTTATCTTGTGAGCAGTTAGACTATTCTCAATATCCTGCATAACCTGGAGAACACAGAATAGCCTGCAAGCAGCACAGAGCTAAGATTCAGGAAAATTGCCGAAGTGGCGGAACTGGCAGACGCGCTAGGTTCAGGGTCTAGTAGGAGCAATCCTGTGGGGGTTCGAATCCCCCCTTCGGCACCATCCTCACTCATCTTCTTCCTTGCAGCCTACCCATAGGGTCAAACCTTCAAAATTCATTTATAAATAATTTTACGAATATGAGTAAAATTAATCTCAAAAATTAATTAATGAAGGTTTGACCCCGTACACAAATCTAGTCATCATCACCCACTTCCCCTGAATCCTCGTCGATCGATTCATTGTCCTCATCTTCATCCTCAAAATCACTGTCAAGAAAAATCAGGTCATCCAGATCATCATCTTCTTCTTCTTCAACATCATCATCCATGTGAAACATGATATCGATCACGTCAAAGTCATCCTCAAGTCCATCATTTTCTTCCCCGTACATACTCATATCCTCGTCATCATCGAATGAATCATCCATAAGATAGAGGTCGTCGCCATCTTCTTCATCATCGGTAAGGAAGATATCCCGGTCATCATCGTCTACAATGGAACGATAAAAATCGCTGTCAACTTTTGCATATGCTTTTCTCCCCGAACTCCGATTATTGAGGGAACTTCTGTAATGAGCTGTCAGTGTTTTCCTGGGCGGGGACTTCTCTTTTTTCTCTGTCCTGATATCGTGATCCGATGAAATGACATGGGGCTCTTTTATGTGCAGTCCAGTGAGAAAGGAAAATTCTGACAATGCATAACCCAGAAGCGCAAGGAACAGAAATGCCCCTGTTATTTCTATTATTTTTCTCATGGATCTATATTGATTTCACTTGAATCATTTTTTAAATTGTACTTTTTCACCAGCAAACAAAAGACCTGGCCGAAGCCAGGCCTTTCATACTGTAGATCTACTTCTTCTTCAGTTTTGCCTTGATCCTGGTAGTGCAGGTATCACCGGCTGTGTCATGATCTTTTCCTTTAATATAAAGTTTTTTCCCTTTTTTCTTCGCCTTCCATGTTCCTGCGGAACTGCTGTCCCAACTGCCATTTATGTACAGGTCACAATAGCTGTCACCCCGGAGTCTTCTCCCCTTTACAGTTCCATAAATGTCACACTTTTCCTTGATCCTTGCACTGCCCACACGTAATCTGTTATATGCCCTCCCCTGGAATTGCCCGCCTGACTGCTTTGTTATTTTCACGGTGCTTTTAAACTTGTATTTTCCGTTATCATCACGATCATCACATCCTGACACCCTTGCAACACCTTTGCCTTTGTATGTACCTTTGACCTTTGCTCCAAAGCTCTCTCCCGGCAACAGAAGGGCCAGGGAAAATGCAGTAATAATGATATAAACGAATAACCTTTTCATCACCTTTCTCCTTTCAACAAATATAATTGTGTTCAATTTGGTTTATTCCCTGCATGAAGCAGCTCTTTGCGTTTTCAATCAGCAGGGCATGTTCAGAGTCAGTAAACTTCCCCGCTCATCGTGAATAGAACCCCCTCCTGAATGCCACCAGGTAACAGCAAACAAGCACTGTTCCAAGGGACACTTTCAGGAATGTCGGCCCTGCTCCTTCATAAAGACCTGATCCGACGTAGACCGCAACACCAATCAGGGCTATAATAATTGAGCTGAGTAAGGGAAAGACCTTCCCGTATCCTTTATGCTGATGTGCTTCACCGGCTGATTCACCTGACACTGTCTTTCTCCTGTCACTCTTCGACCTTCGGGCAAGAAGAACTCTTTGTTCCTCATCTCCTCCTAAACCATCCTGTGTTATTTCATCCACCATTGAATTCATCCCTCTTCTTATTTAAATGTTTCATAGATTATCAAATACTGCCTGATCCTCGCGTTCCTTCTGTATTTCCAACACTTACGGAGTCGAGAAGGAGTCCCGATCGGGACCCCTTCTCATAACATCATGAATCAGGCGATTACCTTTCGCTCCCATGTACTACTGAGAAACCTCCTGGAGATAATAAGCGATACGGCAGCCGTATAACCTCGTGTAATAGAAATCTGTGCCGGTCCCATCGACATCCAAAGTAACAGCTAACCAGTACCCGTATAAGGCATTATCTACAGGATCGCCACCGCCTGATACAGAATTATCGTACTTTGTAAAGATTATGTTGCTGTCTCGCGCTGCTTGATTAACTGTTACCCTGGCCAGTTCGTTTCGAGTCTGGGAAGGGAGATATCGAGAGTAAAGGAAGGCACTGCTTGTATCCCAATTAAGCCCGGCGGAGTCGTCCAGGAAGTAGCACAAAAGCTGACTGATGTTTGCCCCCTGTGGCAAATGAACAGGTGCAACAACGTAAGTGTACGAATCTGTTGAAGGATATCCATACCCATATCCGTTTCGCGTCCAGTCAGCGTCATCACTTGAGTCTGAATTCATAAACTCGTTCCCGTTTATATAGTGAAAATACGTCTTTGCCGATGCGAAGCGGTAGTTGCCTGTAACTTGAACATTTCCGCTTATGCTGCCGGAAAAGTTGATTTTTGATTGAGGAATATTACCGGCAAGTTTGCTGGCGGTTACGGCACCAGTTACCAGTTTGCCCGCAGTCACTGATCCATCTGCCAGATCACTGGTCTTTACTTCTCCATCCTTTATCTTCGCTGTCGTGACAGAGTTGTCTGCAAGCTTGTCAGACGTGATAGCTCCGCTCGCCAGTTTCCCGGTGGCAACAGCCCCGTCTGCCAGCTTGCTGGCACTCACCGAACCGTCGGCCAGATCATTTGCACCAATCGTATCATCTGCCTCACACTCAACCGATCCATCTGTGTTTACTTTCCTGATACTGGACCCGGCTGCACATTCAAGCCCTGCAGTGTTGATCTTTGAAAGGCTTATCGGTCCCTTTATCTTTGCATTTGTAACTGACTTATTTGCCAGTTTTTTGCTTGTTACCGCCTTATTCTTGATATGCTTGTTCCTTACCGCATTCCTCTTCATGGCATGGGCTTCTGCTCCTGCTAAAAGACTTAAAAAGCCAATAATCATTAATATTGTGAAAATTTTCGTTCTCATTTTCCATCTCCTTTTTGATTTAGGGCCTTAAGAATGCAGCCCCGGATTTACGTCATGTCCAGCATACTTTTTTACTATCCCTATTAAAAAAGCACTGCGCCTCTAACAGGAATTACATCCCCTCATTGGTAATCACCCCCCCTCTCTTTCCTGGGCTGCTCCTCAAATACATCAGGTGGCTCCTGACTCTTACGGTGGCCCTTTCCACCAGCCTTGATAACCCTCAAGGGCGCTAAGGTTAAGGTTTTCAGTATTTGCTTTGTATATTTCAATTCGCGTGCCAGGTTTGTATCAGAGCCATTTATTTATTATTTTTCGAATAGTTAGACCATATCGCTCAGTTTACGGTCCACTAGTGCCATCCTGAAACTCCTCAAATAATGCTAACCAGGTTTACATCTCAAAGCATTCCATTATGTTTAAGTAATTGTATTTATTCATTTAATTAAAATATGACTGTTATTTCTGCAGAGCAACGAAGTTTACATAACAAGAAAGGACCACACCTCGCTCCGGGAAAAAAAAATATTTATTTGAAATCATATCTGTCCAGAACAATTTCAAAAGAGGCAGGCCCCCCTCCTTCAAAGGGAGGGGGCGGTGGCGGTCAGCTATGGAATGGATAAAGTCACGAAGTGCTTTTTAATATGAGACTTCGCAGTACTGCGATGAAAAGGAACTATAACTCTTTTTTCTATTGACCTTTTCTCCTGAAGGCAGGATAACATACGCACCGTCAAAAGCGGCCTGATCAAGCGCTTTTCTGGCAATGAAGATTACATCTGCCATGGTAACCGGGCGTTCTGCCCTTGTACCTGTCATGATGACCAATTCATTATCAAATACAGTTCTCCTCAATATCTCTTCAACTATCACTTCTGATGCACGTTCCGAATCCGGTCCTTCAACAATTATTCTGCTGATTTCGTTCTTGAGTCGGGCCAGGAGTTCGGAAAATCCAGAAACTGACTTTCTTTCATGTATGATCACGGTGTTCACCTTTATTCAGCCATGTCCCCAGGCATGTTGCCCATCCCCTCAATACATGGGCAACCAGCTATCGTCAGGAAATCCGCACTACCTGGAAGACCAGGGAGTCTTTACATTCCATTTTTGAATCAGTTCATTTGCCATGCGGAAATCCAGTTCCTTTAAAATCTTGTATTCCTCAAGCGCAGAACGCCTGTCCTTTAATAACAGGCTGGAAATGCCCAGTTTGAAATGTAATTCCGGCTCATCGGGATTTATCCTTATAGCCTGCCTGTAGTTTTTCGCCGATTTAATAATTTCCTCTTTTGTAACCGCAGACTTCAGGTTCACCAGTATTTCGCTTAATCCGTCAGCGCTTTTCCTGACTGAATCCGGCTGCGTTGACTCAATGTTCTCTGATGGATAGACGGTATCCCTCATGAATGATATGTATTCTGCTATACTCATTTTTTCTTCCCCCCCTGATGGTTTAAATGTATCGGTGCTCACAACTAAATCTGCTGATAAGATGGTTTCCATAGCTTCTCCTCCCTTTGTGTTTTTTTAAGAATCAACTGTTCTTAATTATTCCTTCATAGATCAAATAGCATGCCACTTCTAAAGCGATCTTTATTTATCTTTATTATTCTGATAGTTACATTATTTCATCGCAACTGAAATTACGTAGCGACATATCTGCACGAACGTAATTGTGCAAACACCGTATGCATTCCATGTACTGATTTGATGATTATTCTGTTGATATTTCAGACATTACAGTAAGTGCATACTTTGTTTGCAGGGGGAGTAACAAAGTTGATGCGTTTAGGAGGGATTACGGGGATCAGGACTTTCGCCTGGTCCAGTTCCTGATTTTAAGATGGAAAAGATTTATTGAAATAAAAATTATTCAGCCGGCTGGTTATGTCTCTCTTCGGATTCCTCTTCTTCATGGAGATCATGCCCGTGATCAGTTTCCTGCCCTTCAGAAGACTTCCCGACAGAAGTTTCCTGAATGTCCTGATCAGGCTCGTTGACTGTCGCCACAGTCTCTTCTTCCTGGCCCTGAACTCTTTCTTGCGAATCTTCGTCATCAGGGGTACCCGGGTCATTTGAACTTTCAGGAGCGGCCTCGGGCGGCTCAGGGATGTCCACCTCCTCAAATTCTTTCAGCGTCGGAAGTTCAGATAAATCCTTCAGTCCGAAGTACTGCATGAATTCCCCTGTTGTACCATACATCAAGGGCCTTCCGGGAACCTCTTTCCTTCCGAGGATTTTGATAAGCCTTCTCTCAAGCAGTGTTTTAACAACACCATCAGAGTTCACACCCCGTATCGCTTCTATTTCCGCCTTGATAATGGGTTGTTTATAGGCAACGATTGCGATTGTTTCAAGAGAGGACTGGGTCAGCTTTTTAGGTACCGCAGTAGAAAGCAGTTTCTTCACCCAGGGAGAGCAGGCAGGATTCGTCACCATCTGGAATCCGTCTGCAACTTCAATAATAATGAGTCCGGTATTTCTTAAAGAATAATCACTGATCAATTCCCGCAGGAGTCGTTCCGTATTATACTTGTCAATTTCGACAGTCTTTCTGAGCATGTCCAGCGTTACCGGCTCACCAGATATAAAGAGAATTGATTCCAGTACCGCTTTCGCATCTTTATCTTCCATTCAATACTACCCCCTGTGAAAGTGAAGCCGTGGCTCCAATGAGATAAAATCCTAACAAAATATTTTTAAAAACGCAATGAACTCCTGATAGAAGGCAGCGAATGGAACGATTACCATAACATCACAAAATACACATTATAATTATTTATAGTTGTCATTAAAATATCTTATTTGACGATTTTGAAGCTTTGTGATTATATTTACATATCGAGGGGTTAGAGTATTTTCATAGTATTTAAGAACATTCTTTTCAAAGATACCCATTTTATAGATTGTTTCTTTTTAAAGAGGGCATAAACATGCCGGCTTATAACTGCTCAATTAAATCCCTTTATCCGATTCCTTATTCTTTGTAAACATTTGTTATCTATAAAGGATAACGTACGAAAGCAATGTCAGATTTAACCAGGGCCATACTATTGGGTGTTATTATTGGTATTACGGGACTGATCATCAGTCTCACCCCGCCGGGCTATCATCTCGAAGAAGGCTCGGGCCTGAGTTTGCTCTATAAGCTGAGGGGCCAGCGGCAGGCCCCGAATGACTTGACTATAGTCAGCATAGATAAGTTGTCGTCTTCCAGACACGGTTTAGATGAAGACCCACGAAAATGGCCCCGCTCACTCCACGCAAAGCTGGTCAATATTCTGTCTGAAAGAGGGGCATCCGTTATTGCATTTGATCTTTTTTTTAATGAGTCCCGCTCACATGAGGACGACCTTTTATTCGCCAGGTCAATCAGTTCAGCCGGAAATGTTATTCTTAACGAATATGTAAAGCAGGAAGTACTTTTTGATAAGAAAGGGCAGATTATTA
>CALZGI010000194.1 GCA_945786855.1 Thermodesulfovibrionia bacterium
CTCTGCTGTTCACCTGGATATTCTGAAACTCACTGTCCTCAAGTTCATGCCACAACTCTTCCCTGGTCTCCATCCACGTGCCGATGTCTTTTATATTGACCGCTTCCCAGGGCTTCATTCCGCTCTCAATTTTATATAAATCACGCATCCGGAGCAGCAGACCGCAGGGTGAATAATATCCCCAGAATTGTGCATCAGAGATGTTGCAGTTGCACTTGACCTGAGAAGTGATTTCTTCGATATCGATCATACCTTAAAATAACAAATAACAAGCACCAATGAACAAATAAATTTCAAATAACAAATTACAAATCCCATATAAATTCCAAAATCCAATGACTGAAACAATGGGAGCTTGATGAATTGATTATTAGAATTCGGAGCTTATTTGTTATTTGGCATTTGAAATTTGGAATTTTACTTTCTCAAAAACTTTCTTATCTCCCCGACACGTAACGTTATTTTATTGCTGTCAAGGTATTCAAGGAAGGGGAGGGCGTACTTTCTGGAGGTTTTCAGGATGTCGCGAAATTCACCGACGGTCATTTCGTTTTTAGAGCTGAAAAAATTTTTCAGGCCGTCAATCATTTTTTCAAAATTGTTCACGGGTATGTACATTGAGTCATTAATTCTGACAAGGCTCTTTTCAGAAGCCATTATCCTTAACAACTCACCTGCTTCCCGTGGATTTATGGAAATTGACTTTGCCAGTTCGTCCTTTGACGGAGGCTGAAATTCGGAATGCTCAAGCAGCCTCAGTATTTTATCTTTCAGTGCTTTTTTGTCCGACGTCAGGGATATCCTGAATGTCTTCATCCTGACGATGTCCTTTTCTGTAACAATATCGGAGACCAGTGCAAGCAGTACTTCAAAGAGCTTCTGATCCACTCCCCTGAAAGCGGATCTGAGTGCTTCCTTCGGCATCCCCGGCTGGAGGGGATTGGTCTTGTGAAAGACGGTGAGTGAATCTATGACTTTCTGATTGAACTCCTTATAGGTGCTGTTGTGAATTATCCGCCCTTGCAGTCGGATGAGCGTGCCGGATTTTTCGAGCGTGCTGATCTCTCTCTGCAGTTCGGGAGATTCAACTTTTATCCACCCGGCAATGTCCGCAAGGGCAGTGCCGTTAAGCCCGCTCTGGAGTATTTTTGCGGCAACTTTCTCCTGCAGAGTTCCCTGATCAAATATTTCGAGGTCTTTTAATCTCTCGTCCCGATTCCTTCTTTTTGGAGAGAGATCGAGGATTTCACCTCCGCCGATTGTCACCAGGGGAGAAAAGCGCCGGATGATAAACCGGTCGCCCGACATAACGGTGATCGGCTCTTTGAACCTGAACTGACAGAATGATTTTTCTCCCGGTTTCAGCTCCTCTTTCCCGTAAATGATGACCCTGCCCGTCAGTTCCGTCGTGCCGGAGTGAAAATGGACGAGGCTCCTGCTCTTGAGCGTGCCTGCCGTTTCCCTCTTGAGCATTTCTATATCAGCATCTATAAAAAAAGTTGTCTTCAGTTTGTCGGGGATGGTTATCACATCACCGCGCTGAATATCTTCTTTTGCGATGCCCTGGAGATTTATTGCAACACGCTGTCCTGCATAGGCGGTCTTTACATCCTTGCCGTGACTCTGCAGTCCCCGTACCCTGGACTTTATTCCCTTTGGGAGGATCTCCACGGTCTTGTCGAGGGGAATACTGCCTGATAGTGCCGTGCCGGTGACAACAGTGCCGAAACCTTTGAGCGTGAATATCCTGTCAACGGGCAGCCTGAAGATGCCGCTTTCTGATTTCGGCTCCACATTCATTGCAAGTTCCCTGATCTTTTCTTTCAGCAATTTTATATTGTGGCCTGTCTTTGACGAGACCGGCACAATTCCCGAACCTTCCAGAAAAGTATCTGCTGTAAAATCTTTCACTTCATCTTCAACAAGGCTTACCCAGTCTTCTTCTACAAGGTCTGATTTGGTTATAACAATCAGCCCCTTTTTGACATGCAGGAGATTGCAGATATCGAGGTGTTCCCTGCTTTGGGGCATGATCCCTTCATCAGCGGCAATGACCATGAGGACAATGTCTATACCGCCGGCACCGGCAAGCATGTTTTTGATAAGCCTCTCATGGCCGGGACCATCGACGATCCCTACTTTCAGCCCGTCGGGATAGGTCAGGTCGGCAAATCCGAGGTCAATGGTAATCCCCCGCTCTTTTTCCTCTTTCAGTCTGTCGGGGTCAGTCCCGGTGAGGGCATGCACGAGCGCGCTCTTTCCGTGATCAATGTGGCCTGCTGTTCCGAGTATTACGTAGCGGTCCATAGGGTGAAATTACAAATTTCAAGCACCAAATAACAAATAAATTACAAACTCCAAATTCCGATATTCAAACATTGATATTTTGGTCATTGAGAGTTGGTATTTATTTGATATTTGTGATTTGTATTTTGGAATTTTATTCAAAAGCTGCTTTTACACAGTTTACCAGTATCTTGACTTCTTTATCCTGCACCGTCCGGGCATCAAAAAGCAGGCAGGCCCCCTGTATCCGTGCAATGACCGGAGGAGTGCCGGATCTTAATTTTTTTTCGAGCGCGTTGACCGACATGTTCCGGGGTTTCAAAGAGACGGAGAAGGTAGGGAAATTCGTTTCCGGCAGCGAACCTCCTCCCGCCCGTGACTGGTCGGGAATGATCTCCATCTCTGCATGGTCGGACAGGGACTTCTTTAATAATGAAAGAATTTTGCGGGCCCGTTTCCTGATATCTTTCTCCGGCTGAGTCAGCATCTTCAGCGTCGGGATATCTCTCAATGCCTTTTCCTCATCGAGGTACTGCATGAAGGTTGCTTCCAGTGCAGCGAAGGTCATTTTATCAATACGCATTGCCCTGAGCATCGGGTTTTTCTGGATCTGCTGTATCAGTTTTTCTTTTCCTACTATGATGCCTGACTGAGGCCCGCCAAGGAGTTTGTCGCCGCTGAATGTTACAAGGTCTGCCCCCTGCTGTATGACCTCCTGGACCGTTGGTTCACCGTATATGCCGAATTGTTCGAGGCCGATCAGAGAGCCGCTGCCGAGGTCATCCACAACGGGAATCCTGAATTCTTTCCCGAGTGCTGCAAGGTCTGAGATCGGCACTTCTTCTGTAAACCCGATCACTTTGTAATTGCTCTGGTGGACTTTCAGGAGCAGCCCTGTGTTGCCGCAGAGGGCATTTTCATAATCCGACAGGTGGGTCTTGTTTGTGGTGCCCACTTCTCTCAGGATTGCGCCGCTTGCCTGCATGACAGCGGGAATCCGGAATGAGCCGCCGATTTCAACAAGCTCCCCCCTTGACGTGATCACTTCTTTTCCCTTCGCGAAGGTGTCGAGGCAGATCAGTACTGCTGCCGCATTGTTGTTTACTACAATGGCATCTTCCGCTCCCGTCAATTCGGTAATGATATTTTTTATATGGGAATATCTCTTCCCTCTCTTCCCTTTGGTTATTTCATACTCCAGGTTTGAATAGCCTCCCGCAATGGATGCTACATTTTCAATGGCCCTGTCGGAGAGGATGGCCCTGCCGAGATTGGTGTGGATGACAACTCCGGAGGCATTTATAAGCGGAAGGAGCCTGTATGCAGAATGTCTCCTGATTAGGCTTTCAATATCACCTGCAACCGTATCAAGTGAAACGTCGGGTTCTGCCCCGCTTAGAATTTCTTTCCTCAGGGAATCAATAACTTCCCTGATCGAACGGACAACAATTGTGCGGTAATAAGACTCCAGCCATTTCTGTCCGTGAGGGCTCTTCAGACATTCATTAATCTGTGGTAATCGGGAAAGTTTTTGCTGAATTGTCATTCGAGTAGTATAAATTAAAAAAAAACTTAAATGAACTGCAGGCGAGAGGCTATGGGCAAGAGGCGAGGGGATACTACAGTAAACCTGTAGCCTATTGCCATTAGTCCCTGACCTCTCGCTGTTCTTGTCTATTACCCATTGCCTCTAGCCCCTTGCCTCTCGCTGTTCTTGTCTATTACCCATTGCCTCTAGCCCCTTGCCTCTCGCCTATTTTTGTCTGTCCCGTCTTTCCATCTTCCCGGCCAGTTCCTTCCAGTTGCAGGACTGCATTTCCTTTGCCATCCTGTGAAAGGCGCCGGTCTCAACAATCCTGACTCGTTCTGAATCTTTTTCCACTCCATAATGGGGCAGCATGATAAAGAATGCCTGGTCCACATGTTTTTTGACCGGATCCATTACATCTTCCCGTCTGGTGTGGTAGGGGTCTTCACCTTCCTTGCAGGGGGTGCTGAAGACATTAAACTGTCTGCATGCCATCGGTCTGACAGGATGTATAGAACAGGCCCCTTCAATGAGAAAAGGGCAGGGGCTGTCTTTTGAGAAACCGTTCAGTTGTTTTTTGAGAATGTCCCGTGCGGGACCTTTAATTTTTTCCGCCACGTACCAGGAGATGCCGATAATTTCGAGGGGATAAATGGGGATGTCCTTGTGGGTTGAGCAGCATGATGAACAGCCTTTTGTGCAGGCAAGCGTTCTGCCTTTCTTTTTCTCTGACTCAATTTCCTTTGCTATTCCCCTGTCCACGATGGAATACCCTTCAAGCAGCAGTGGTAACCACGGTCGCCTTTTTTCAGCATCGGGAAATGTAAGCCTCTTTCCTTTCTCAGGTCCTGATTTCTTTTTTGTCTTTTTTTTGGACATTTTTAGCTATCAGCCTTCAGCTTTAAAAAATGCAGGCCAAAACCTGCTCCTTTGGGGCTTGAGTGACTGAATTGCTCTTATTATAAAACTTTCAAACAAACTTGGGATATTGATGATTTGTTGCAATTTTCGGATTATATCCCGGCTTTTTGCAAATAAATTTGTCATTTCAGCCCAAAGTCATTAAAATATCAATAAAAAAAGCTATCAGCTATCAGCGGTCAGCCCTCAGTCCTTTTCTGTTGTTGCTGACAGCTGAGAGCTGAGCGCTGAGCGCTTGTAAATTATGAAACAGGTAATACTGATAGAACCCGGCAAGATCAGAATCAGTGATGTTCCCATCCCTGAGCCATCTGAGGGCGAAATTGTCGTAAAAGTTGACACTTCCCTTACCTGCGGGACCGATTTGAAGGCCTATATTCGCGGCCATAATCTTATCCCCATGCCGGGGCCTTTCGGGCATGAATATTCCGGAACAGTAGCCAGCGTGGGCAAAGGCGTACAGGGTTTTAAAGAGGGCACCGAGGTAATGGGTGTTCACAGTGCTCCCTGCCTGTCGTGCAAATTCTGCAAAAAGGGGCTCCATCATCTCTGTGAAACAATTATGGAAAAGAAGGCCTTGGGGGCATTTGCTGAATATCTACTCCTTCCTGCTCACGTGGTAAAGCAAAATCTTTATCTGAAACCGAAAATACTCAGTTTTGAAGAAGCTGCGCTCCTTGAGCCCTTTTCCTGCACCGTTCATCCCTACAGTAAATTGAAACTGGATGAGGTCGAGACAGCCCTGGTGATCGGCGCAGGTACCATAGGGCTTATGCATCTGGCGTACCTGAAGACAAAAGGCATCAAGGTCATCATTTCAGATTTTTTTGATGACAGGCTTTCGCTTGCTTTAAAGATGAACGCTGATCATGTCACAGCCCCCCATGATATAGAAAATATTGTGAAAGAAACAACGGGCGCCTTCGGGGTTGATCTGGTTGTGGAGTGTACGGGACAGCAGGGGGTCTGGGAGAAGGCAGTCAATTATGTCAGGCGGGGCGGGACTGTGGTTCTGTTCGGCGGATGTATATCAGGTACCAGCGTCACCTATGACACAAAGAGACTTCATTACGATGAACTGACCATAACCGGGTCCTTTCACTACACTCCTGAGGATGTTAAAACCGCATATCTGGTGCTGCTCGACAAAAGCATGGATATGTCATCTCTTATATCGGGGGAATTTCCTTTGCAAGATATTAAAAAGGCATTTATCCAGTTGAAGGAAGGGAAAGGGGTCAAGTACGCCTTAAAGCCGTAGGCTTTTGTCAGTTACGGTTTACAGGAGCAGGATTCCGGACTGCAGATCAAAAACCATGAAAGTGGCAAAGCTTTACAGTTATAATGATGTCCGCATCGAAGACGCACCTGTTCCGGAAGTGGGCCCCGATGAGGCGCTTGTTCAGGTGAAAGCTTCCGGTATCTGCTCGGGCGATGTAATGCCCTGGTATATTGAAAAGAAAGCACCTCTTGTTCTTGGTCACGAGCCGGCAGGGGAAATTGTTGAAGTCGGCAGGGATGTACATACATTCAGAGCGGGCGACAGGGTATTTGTTCATCACCATGCGCCCTGTATGGAGTGTGTTTTCTGCAGGAGGGGAGATCATGTTCAGTGCAGTGAGTGGCGGAAGTCGAGAATTATTCCCGGAGGTATTTCTGAGTATATCCTTGTGCCCGGAATAAATTTAAGAAACGACACACTTCACCTTCCCGATAACGTTGGCTATGATGACGCTGCCCTGATAGAGCCCCTCGCCTGTGTGGTTAAATCGTTCAAACGGTCGGGGATCAGGAAGGGTGATACCGTCCTGGTTATCGGGCTCGGCGTAATGGGTGCGATGCACATCCTTCTTGCACCTGAGTACGGGGCAGAAAAAGTAATCGGCGCGGATATGGTGGATTCCAGGCTGCAGAAAGCCATGGAATTGGGTGCGGACTCAGTCATTCATGCAAAGAATGAAACGCTCAGGGAGGGGACGCTGTCACGTACGGGGGGCCGGGGAGCAGACATAGTGATTGTCGGACCGAACAGCATAATGGCAATGGAATCGGGAATTCAGTGCGCGGCTCCCGGGGGGGCGGTAGTATTTTTCACTCCTGCAAAACCGGGCGAAAAGCTCACTCTTGATCCAAACTATTTATACTTCAGGGATATCAATATTGTGTCCAGTTATTCCTGCGGACCTGATGATACAAAAGAATCACTGGAGATTGTCCGGAAGGGTATTGTGACGGCGCCAAAGCTTGTAACGCACCGGTTTGGCATAGAAGAAACGGAATCTGCGTACAGAACGGTGGCGCAGGCATCAGACTCATTGAAGGTTTTGATAACCTTTTAATTGTAAAGGCGGGCTGGAGGCAAGAGGCTATGGGAACTTCTTTCTCCTTTTCATAGCCCGTACTACTCAACCATTATTTTTTTGCTTCCGAGTATCCCCGCTTATCCGCTATTCCTAACTGTGATAAAATATCATCTCATGAAAGTCATTATTGCAATGAGCGGTGGCGTGGATTCCTCTGTTGCTGCTTATTTACTGAAAAAAGAGGGACATGATGTAATCGGACTCAGTTATGAATTATGGGACAGGAGGGATCTGGCGTCATCCAATGTCTGCTGTTCTGTTGAGACCATCGAACTTGCACGATCAGTGGCAGAGGCCCTTGGGGTAAAGCATTACACTGTTGATGTACGGGATGCTTTTTACACGCATGTTATTGAAGCATTCTGTGAATCCTATATGCAGGGGCGTACCCCGAATCCCTGCATCCTGTGCAATAAGTACATCAAGTTTGATTTCCTCCTCCGGAAGGCCCGGGAACTCGGAGCTGATCTGGTGGCAACTGGTCATTATGCGAGGATAGAAAAAAAACCAGGGCAAGGGCCAAGAGGCGAGGGGCAAGGGGAAAAAATACGAAGCACAGAAGAGAGATTTTTATTGAAAAAAGGAATTGATCCAAAAAAGGACCAGTCCTATGTTTTATATGTCATGAAACAGGAAGAACTTGCAAAGACCCTCTTCCCTCTTGGCGGAATGAATAAGGATGAGACCCGTAAGATTGCCATGGAACTTGGGCTGGTCAATGCATTAAGAGCGGAGAGCCAGGAAATCTGTTTTGTGGGGGACGACAGATACGCAAACTTTATTCGGGATTTTTCGCCGGAATCGGTGCAGCCGGGCAGGATAATCGATATAACCGGGAAAACTGTTGGCACCCACAGGGGAATTGCTTTTTATACGATCGGGCAGAGAAAAGGCCTTGGTATAGCATCGCTGACTCCCTGCTATGTGGCGGGTATAAACCGTGAAAGCAATACAATAGTAGTGGGATCACGGGATAATGCCATGAAAAAAAGTATTTACGTGAAAAGCCTGAACTGGGTATCCGTTGAATCCCTTGAAGTCCCCCGGAAGGTGCATACGAAAATACGGTCAACCATGAAGGAAGCGCCCTCTACAGTGAGCCTCAGGGACAATGAAAGGTTACAAGTGGAGTTTGATGAAGCACAATGGGCACCTGCTCCCGGGCAGAGCGCAGTCTTTTATGACGGTGATGTTGTTTTGGGAGGCGGGATAATTGAGTAGGCAGCGGCCCTCTCATTATTTTTTGCGCTGATTAAATTTTTTGTTTAATTTTTTTATTTTTCCGTGTATACTTATCATGCCATGCCCAAATACAGGATAGGATGCAGCGGATTTTTGTATGACTCATGGAGAGGGCCCTTTTATCCTGAGGATCTTCCTCACAAGAAATGGTTGTCCTTCTACATGAAAAAGCTCGACACTGTCGAGATCAATGTGACGTTCTATCGGCTGCTAAAAAAAGAGGCGTTTGAAAGATGGTATAAAGAGACCCCTCCCGGTTTTACCTTCTGCTTAAAGGGCAGCCGGTTTATTTCCCACGTTAAGAAACTCAAGGATGTTGAGCTTCCCCTATCGACATTTTTCAATGCGACAGCGCCGCTCCTCGAAAAGCTGGAAGTTATTCTCTGGCAGCTGCCGCCGAATTTAAGACTCAACATGAAGAACCTTGAGGATTTTGTGGAAAACCTCAAGCAATATCCTGTCCGGCATGTGTTTGAATTCAGACACAAAAGCTGGTTTGTGAAAAAGGTGTTCAATCTTTTATCATCTGCCAATATTGGTGTTTGCATGGCAGATTGGCCTGATTTTATTGATGATTTGCCTGTTACCGCGGACTTTGTCTATCTCCGGAGGCACGGAGAAGGCGGAAGTTATGCAACGAACTATACACCTGAACAGTTAAAGAAAGACGCCAAAAGAATAAAAGAATACATGAAGATGGGCAAGGACGTATATTTTTACTTCAACAATGATGCTTTTGCATATGCACCGAAAAATGCACGTGAGTTGTGTGCTATTCTTGACAATATCATCCCGAAATCGTTACGGGAAAAAGTTGAAGTGGCAGAGCCGAAAGCAGCGAAAAGCAAAGCAGCGAAAAAGGCTGCCGAGAAAACTACTGCCAAGAAAAAAGTTGTTGCTAAGAAGACAGCAGCAAAGAAGAAAGTCACTGCGAAGAAAACTGCCGTCAAGAAAAAGGTTGCTGCCAAGAAAAAAGTTGTTGCTAAGAAAAAAGTTGTTGCTAAGAAGACAGCAGCAAAGAAGAAAATCACTGCGAAGAAAACTGTTGTCAAGAAAAAGGTTGCCGCTAAGAAAACAGCAGCAAAGAAGAAAGTCACCGCAAAGAAATCCTCTGCAAAGAAGTCCATAAAAAAAAGATAGTAAAATAAGCGGTTCGCTCTCATTTACTATCTGACATGCATGAGCATGATATCCTGATTCCTGTACCATGACATCTGCAGAAATACATAAGATACTGTCAATCTTAAAGAAACAGGTTCGTGGGCTGGATGTTCCATGGCTTGAGAACATGGTGAATCAGAACCATCAGAACAGAGACCCTTTCAAGGTCCTTATTTCCTGTATCTTAAGTCTCAGAACCAAGGATAAAACCACAGGCGAAGCGTCAGAAAGATTGTTTCACATGGCGCCCGATGTGATATCAATGTCAAAGCTTCCGGTGAAGAAAATTGAAAAGGCAATATATCCTGTGGGATTTTACCGGGTCAAGGCCGAACGGATACATGCTCTGTCCAGGGAAATTATAGACAGATACGACTCAAAGGTCCCTGATGAAATAGATGATCTTCTCAAACTCAAAGGAGTTGGCCGGAAGACGGCGAACCTTGTGGTGACGCTGGGCTACGAAAAACCGGGGATATGTGTTGATATTCATGTCCACAGGATTACAAACCGGTGGGGCTATGTGAAGACAGGCTCGCCGGATCAGACTGAACTGGCGTTAAGAAAAAAACTTCCTTCCCGTTACTGGCTTGAGATAAACGGCCTTCTGGTTGCATTCGGCCAGAATATTTGTAAACCCGTTTCGCCTTTTTGCAGTAAGTGCAGCATAGAACATTTTTGCAGTAAGAAAGGTGTACAGAAGTACAGGTAGTTCTTATTCTGCCGAAAAGGGCAAAACGGGGAAATGAAAATTGCTTTACTGTATGTCCAGAACATGTGTGGTCAGTGCTGTTTGCTGCAGGGAGATCCTTGAGCCTCTTTTTTCACGGAAGAGGTGCGACGAAGCGTCTATAGTTGAATTCTCCCGAGCTTTTTGGTAAGTTAGCCTATCAGGAGGTGTATATTTGAGAAAGAACGTTTCAGATGGTTCATGTGGTAATAATCAGAATGGAAAGGAAAGCTGTTTTCGTAATCCTTTACGTGGAGTTCCGTTGAAGTCAGTCTCCCTCGTTTTCAGTTTGATCGGTGCTCTGCTTTTTTTTTCCTGTGTTTCTGCTCCGGATCCGGAAACCAAAAACCAGGCGGAAGCCTACAACAAGATAGGCTATTCATATTTAGACAGCGGTCGTCTCAATGAAGCACATTTAGAGTTTCAGAAGGCACTGAAATTAAACCCGACAAACAAGGAAACCCTCAATTATCTCGGGTACATACAATACAGGTTTGAAAACTATGAGGAAGCCATTTCCTATTATAAGAGGGCAATATCCATTGATCCCAAATACTCCGACGCATTAAACAGTACGGGAGTAGCCTATGCAGCTCTGGAGAACTGGGATGAGGCAATTAAATATTTTCAAGCCGCACTGGATAATCCCATGTACGGCACGCCTGCGAGGGCCTTTTCTAATATGGGGTTTGCCTATTATAAAAAAGGTGATTACGATAGTGCTGAATCTTCTCTGAAGGAAGCTCTTCTGAGGAATCCCATACACCCCCGCGCAATGTACATCCTGGGAATGGCGTATGGTAAGAGAGGTGACACAGAAGCGGCAATAGAAGAATATAAGAAAGCAATAGGCATCCAACCTGATTACGTAGAGGCCCATTGGGAACTGGGAAAAGCCTACCTCAATGCGGACAGGAAAGCAAAGGCGATGAAACACTTCAGTCTCGTTATCGAAAAGGACGATAATTTAGAGCGAAGAAGAGAAGCCTTGGGCTATATGGAACAACTGAAGTATTAACTCTAAATCATAAATTCGCTGGACGGTGCTTCAGGAAAGCTGACCCGAAGGGAGCATTGGACAGGCCCCTTGGTATTTATTATGGATACGCTTGGTACCCTGCTAAAAGCTGAAAGAGAAAGCCAGAAAAAGTCTCTCGAAGACGTCTCAAAAAAACTGAAAATAAAATCAGAATATTTAGAGGCAATTGAGGGGGACAACTATTCACTGCTTCCCCCGGAAGTATATGCGAAGGCATATCTTCGTGCTTATGCAGAATCACTGGGGCTTGAATCGGACGGCATATTAAGCCTCTACAGGCAAGGCATGGAAGGGAGCGGTGATGTTCCCGCCGATCCGACAGGACAGGAGATAGATGCAGCCCCCTTAAAAAAAATAGGTGTGTCGGTGTTCTCCTGGAAATCTCTGCTGTTGATTGCCGTTTCCACACTGCTTTTTTTGTTGGTGTTCCTGAATCAGGGGCCTGATAAAAGGGACGCACCTGTAACAGTTCCTGCCACGGCAGACGTGAAAGAAATTGCCAAAGAAACTCCTAAAGGAACTGCCGTGGGGACTTTCAAGGAAACTGCCCTCGAAACTTTCAACAAAACTGCCCAGAAAACTCCTGAAGAAACTCCCCTGGCAACTGTCAAGGAAACCGCCATGGATACTAATCCGGGAGAACTGAACCTCACTGTGCAGGCCAGGGACCTTACGTGGGTAGCAGTGAGTATAGATGGGGGGAAACCGAAGGAGTGGCAGTTGAGGGAAGGCGCATCAATCTCGTTTACTGCTGCTGACAAGTTTGCCCTCAAGATCGGGAATGCAGGAGGGACCAGAATAGTACTCAATGACAGGGATATAGGAGATCTTGGCCCGCAGGGGAAAGTGGTCGATATTGTTTTGACTCAAAAGATGGTAGAAGGTCAGGGGAAACATGAATGAAAGAAGACATGATAAAAAAGATCGTTCATGAAGCAGAAAAGTCTGTACGCAGAGCAATTGCCCCCTATTCGGAATTTCAGGCAGGAGCAGCTCTCGTTACAGAAAAGGGGAAAATATATACGGGATGCACCATAGAAAATTCATCGCTGATGTTAAGTGTCTGTGCTGAAAATGTGGCATTGACAAAGGCATTGTCGGAGGGAGAAAAAAAATTTCAGGCCATGGCTATTGCATGCGGGACAAAAGAGTATTGTTTCCCCTGCGGTTCATGCCGGCAATTGTTATGGGAGTTTGCCGGAAACATTGATTTGATTTTGTGCGGCAGGAAAGGCATAAAGAAATATGCCCTGAGTGAACTGCTTCCTCACGCGTTCAGTAAATAAAAACATTGCCATGACAGAGTGCCTTTGTGATTCAGGAAGGCCATGAAGAGATGCTGAAAAAAAGCAATAAAAAACATGGGCCATTAGCAAGGATTTTGCTTAAGAAATATTTTACAGGAATTGAATAAAGGTGTTGACAAAGGCGCATTCCTGCTGGTATCTTTCATCATTGATGTTTTAAAACATAATTAATATTAATTGAATCAGAAAGGAGAAATTGTATGACCAAAGCAGAATTAATTGATGCAGTTGCAGACGGAGCAGACATTTCAAAAGCTGCCGCAGCAAAAGCGATTGATACTTTTACCGGTACAATTGCAAAGACACTGAAGAAGGGGAAGAAGGTTACCCTCGTCGGTTTCGGTACTTTTTCTGTGACAAAAAGAAAAGCAAGGAAAGGCCGCAACCCCAGAACTGGTGAAACCATCAAGATAGCCGCTGCCAAGACTCCGAAATTTTCTGCCGGAAAAGCCCTCAAACTAGCAATTAAGTAATATCATTCTATCTCAGGGGAGTCCCGGTTCTTGTCGGGACTCCCTGAGGTAATTTGATGTTTAGCCAATCCTCATAAATAAATTCAATGAACTGTCGTAGATTGATACGTTCTCCTGTACTGCCTGTGAATATATTCAGCCTGCATTGTTCATGAATGTTTTCAGCAAAGCAGGCATATCTTAAAAAAAGTATTGAATGCGGAGAGATGTATATTTCATACACTGTCTTTCTCCCGCGTCACCACTCAGCCGTGTGTCTGAAGGCTATTCTGCAGGAGCCGATCACAATTCGTTATTTCGACATACCCGCTTCACTGCATGAAATATATGGAGTAGTGGTTGAATTCCGGGAATCCGCTGTGAGAGCCGTGAGGGGCCGGTAATTGTTTAGCTCAGTCAAATGTAAATTGCAGGCGTTGTATTGAATTGGACAGGCCTGTCTTTTCGTTTATGTCGAGGACAACGCAGGAGAGCAATGATGTCCCTTTTGCTGTCTCGAAACGGGTAGGTATGTGGGTAAGGAACTTATTGATAATCTGTTCTTTCTTTACGCCGATAACCGAGTCTGTCGGTCCTGTCATCCCTGCGTCTGTTATGAACGCTGTTCCCTTTGGCAGGATTTTTTCGTCTGCCGTCTGAACGTGAGTGTGTGAACCTACTACAGCGCTTACTTTTCCATCAAGGAACCAGCCGAAGGCCGACTTCTCCGATGTTGCTTCAGCATGAAAATCCACGACAATAACAGGTGTCTGGTCCCTGAGCAGGGAGATCTCTTTATTTACGGTCTGAAAAGGACAGTCAAGAGGCTGCATAAATACCCTGCCCGAAAGATTCAGTACCGCAATCTTATCCCCGGCAGCTGTTTTCATAATAATATTCCCGGCGCCGGGAACGTCCCCCGGATAATTGGCAGGCCTCAATAATCTGTTTTCCTTCGAAATGTATGATACAGCTTCTTTTTTGTCCCAGATATGATTGCCCGATGTCAGGACATGAATGCCCTGTGAAAAAAGCTCTTCACCAATTGCCTGTGTTATTCCGAAGCCCGCTGCAGCATTTTCAGCATTCGCGATTACAAAATCTATTTTCAGTTTGTTGACAATGCCGGGGAGTCCTTCCTTCACGGCCTTTCTTCCCGGTTTGCCTACGATGTCTCCTATAAACAGTACTTTCATAATTAGTAATGCAGGTTGCCTGATTCACGAGTATTTGGGAACAGGCAACCCGCACCTCGACTATCTATTTTGCGTACTCTACATACCTGGACTCTCGTATTACCGTAACCTTTATCTGTCCAGGGTACGTAAGTTCTCCTTCAATTTTCTTTGCGAGATCTCTGGAAATCTGGGCGCAAATTTCATCACTCACCTCTTCAGGTTTAACAATGATTCTTATTTCCCGTCCAGCCTGTATGGCATATGATTTATTGACACCATCAACAGAAGTGGCAATTTCTTCCAGTTTCTCAACACGTTTTACATAGTCTGTAAGGGTTTCTTTTCTCGCACCGGGCCTTGCGGCAGAAAGGGCATCGGCAGCAGCCACAAGAGAGGCTTCCACCGTTGCCGGGTCACCCTCTCCATGATGAACCTGGACAGCATTAACGACCTTGAATTTTTCTCCGTATTTTTTGGCAAAGTCTGCACCAATTGACTGGTGTGAGCCTTCAACCTCGTGGTCAATTGCTTTCCCGATGTCATGAAGAATGCCGGCTCTTTTTGCAAGTTTCGGATCTACTCTCAGCTCTCCTGCCATGATGCTTGCAAGATAGGCAACCTCTTTTGAATGTTCAAGGACATTCTGCCCGTATGATGTCCGGTACTTCAGTCTCCCCAGGAGTCTTACCAGTTCGGGGTGGATGCCATGGAGTCCAAGGTCAAATACTGCCTTTTCCCCTTCTTCTTTAATTGTGTTATCGATCTCTTTCTTCACCTTTTCCGCGATCTCTTCGATTCTGGTGGGATGGATTCTCCCGTCACTGATCAGTCTTTCCAGTGATATTCTCCCTATCTCTCTTCTGACGGGGTCGAAACAGGAAAGCAACACTGTCTCCGGCGTATCATCGATGATAAACTCCACCCCCGTTGCTGCTTCAAGAGCACGTATATTTCTTCCTTCTCTCCCTATGATTCTTCCCTTCATTTCATCGCTGGGAAGGCTGACTGTAGATATTGTGTGGTCACTGACAAATTCGCTGGAATAACGCTGAACCGCCAGGCTTAATATCTGTTTTGATTTTCTGTCGGCAGACTCCAGGGCCTCCTCTTCAACTCTTTTTGCCAGCTTTGCAGCCTCATACCGCGACTCCATTTCGACCCGCTTCAGAAGTTCTGCCTTCGCTTCATCGGTACTCATCTTTGAGATGTCCTCCAGGACCTCACTCTGTTTCTTCATCAGGGCCTCAAAATCGCGCTCTTTTTCCTGCAGGGCTTTTTCGCGGTTGCTCATCTCTCTTTCTTTTTTACCGAATTGATACTCTTTCTTGTCAAGCTGGTCTGTTTTCCGGTCAAACATTTCCTCTCTTTGTCTTAGTCTTTTATCAAGCTGGTTCAGCTCTGCACGACGCTCTTTCAACTCTTTTTCACTCTCAGTCTTTAGTCGGATGCTCGCATCCCTGGCCTCCAGCTGTGCTTCTTTTCTAATTGTATTGGCTTCTTTCTCGGCATCCTGCACATGTTTCTTTGCTTCCGATTCAGCCGCTTCCACTTTCTTGCTTGTACTGGACTTATAGTATTGGTATGCCAAAAAGAAACCCACAGCCAGTCCTGCAGCCAGAAGACCTATATTTGTAACCGCTTCTTCCATTATCTGCTCCTCCTTTCACGTAGTCTTTGTCTGAATATTTTTTCGTAACCTTCCTCTGATGGGAAAAAGAAGGTCTTTTTTCCTGCACCATACTGCTGATCTACATAATGTCCCTTGAATGTATGGGGGTATTTATAACCAACGCCTGCACCCAAACGGACTGCTCCCTTGTACCCCGTACTTTTCAAATGGGCGGGTACAGGACTGATTCTCTCTTCTCTGATATTTGACAGTGCTTTTTCAATCCCTGAGTATGAAGCATTGCTTTTCGGGGCCATTGCAATATAGAGTGCTGCCTGAGCCAGTGGAATTCGTCCTTCGGGCATGCCGATTGCTTCGACTGCCTGCAAGGCTGCCACAGCAATCTGAAGCGCACGGGGGTCTGCATTCCCCACATCTTCAGAAGCACAAATGACAATTCTTCGAGCTATATACAGCGGATCTTCCCCTGCTTCTATCATTTTTGCCAGCCAGTACAGAACAGCATCGGGGTCTCCGCCCCGCATACTCTTAATAAAAGCTGAAATAGTGTCATAATGTTCATCTTCGCTGTAATAAAGAGATTTCGTCTGAAGTACTTCTTTTGCAAGGGCAATGTCATAACATGCTCGATTCGTACTTGTTATGATATGGGTGCCCATTTCAAGAGCGTTCAGTGCCTTTCTGGCATCGCCTTCTGATGATAGAGCGATGAAGTCAAGGGCATCAGGATCTATCGAGATGTTCTTTTTCCCGAGACCATTCTCGCTGTCCTGCAGGGATCGTGTCAGCAGAGTTTTAATTTCTGATTCACTCAGGGGGAAGAACTGAAATATCATTGACCTTGATGAGAGCGCAGGTATAATGGAGAAAAAAGGGTTCTGGGTCGATGCGCCTATCAGGGTCACTGTGCCGCTTTCAACGTCAGGCAGTAATGCATCCTGCTGCAATTTGTTGAAACGGTGGATTTCATCAACAAAGAGAATTGCCCTGTTTACTCCCCTTGCATCCCTCAGAGCCTCTTTTATGTCACCTACCCCTGCGGTGACGGCATTTAATGAAATAAACAGAGCACTGGTTTTTTTCGCGACTATATGTGCGAGCGCAGTTTTCCCTGTGCCGGGGGGGCCGTACAAAATGAGTGAAACGATGGAATCCCTCTCAATAGCTTCCTTGAGTGGCTTCCCTTCTCCCAATAAATGTGACTGGCCGACAAAAGTATCTAAACTGGCGGGCTGCATCCTCCAGGCAAGAGGTGCCCTTCTGTCTGAGTTAAATAATCCCATATCATGACCGGGAAATCCCCGGCGCTCCCGGACGCAGTGTTCGGAGCCCTTGACAGGGGTAGAGAAAGGAATCTTATGCGGGTGGACGAAGGTCCGTACGCGATAATCTGGAATCTAAACAATCAACCTCACGTAAATCCTTTTGTAACATAAGGATTTTTAAAAAGATCGAAAAACTGTTATATTTTTTGTGAGGTACTGAAATTTGAAAGATGCTTTTATGATTATTCATTCCCAAGTATCCTTAACTGTCAAAGCTGTAAACTAAAACGAGTCCCGCAACTGCGAAATCAGGAAACCCACCTTGCCGTGTAGAACAAAACTTGAATCCCTGTCATACAGGTGGGTGCCTTAAATGCAAGATCAGGCTTCATCCCCGAATTAACAGGGCGCACAACACTTGCCATTCGCTGACTCCCTGATTCTCGAATGTCGGAATAAGTTTCGATTCCTATCACAAACAAGGCAGGTAAACCTCCCTTTTCTCTATTTTATAACAAAAAAAGCAGTTAATTATCAAGTGACGTGATAATGAACGATTGGTCCCTGTAATTACATAACGCCATAATTTATAAGTATATTTTTCAATTTTTCCTTATTTCCATCAGCCATTGGGCAGAGGGGGAGCCGCATCTCTTCCTGAATTTTACCCATCAGGCTGAGGCCTGTCTTGACCGAGATGGGATTGGTCTCTATAAACATTCCTTTATTCAGCGGCTCAAGCTTGAAGTGCAGTTTGCGCGCTTCAGAAAGATTGCCTTCCAATAAGGCTGCGCACATTGCTGAAACATCTTTGGGTGCAATATTCGCTGATACAGATATTGTCCCTTTTCCTCCAAGAAGCATTAAGCAGAATGTAGTAAAGTCATCACCGGACAGTACATTTATTTTGTCACCGCAGAGACTTATTACTTCACTTACCTGTGCCATATTTCCTGTTGCTTCCTTAATTGCGACAATGTTTTTTAATTCGGCAAGCCTCGCCACCGTTTGGGGGAGCATATTCAGTGCGGTCCGGCCGGGGACGTTGTAGAGGACCTGCGGAATGTCAACTCCTTCGGCAATTGCCTTATAATGGCGGTAAAGCCCTTCCTGGGTAGGTTTGTTATAGTAGGGCACAACCAGAAGTGCTCCGTCTGCTCCCAGGTCTTTTGCCTTTCCGGTCATCATGATTGTTTCACTTGTGGAGTTTGCCCCCGTCCCGGCTATGACAGGGACCCTTCCGTTGACAATCTGTACCGTTAGCTCTATAACCCTGTAATGTTCCCTGTACTCCAGAGTAGCTGACTCACCGGTGGTCCCGCATGGAACAATTGCATTGGTCCCTTCGGCAATGTGCCACTCAATCAGATCACTCAGAGCCTGTTCATCCAGTTTGTTATTTTTAAAAGGTGTAACGATTGCGACAATTGAACCTTGAAACATAGTACCTCCCGAAAATATGGAATATTATTTGAATAATAAAGTTTATGGCAAACTATCACGGAAGGTCAAGTGAATATACTACAAATTGACACCGGTCCGGTATTTCTGATATTTTCAATGTAACTTGAAACACATCAAATATTGAGGATAAAAAAATGTTTGACCTCGGAACGCAGGAACTGATAGTTATATTTATTGTTGCCTTTCTGGTATTCGGACCGAAGAAACTGCCTGAACTGGGGAGGACGCTCGGAAAGGGGATCAGGGAATTGAAGGCAGCCATGAGGGGGGTCAAGGACTCTTTCGAAGAAGCCGGCTCCGAGATGACAGAGGTCACTGAGGAGCTGAAAGGCGCAAAGGCTGACCTGGAAGAGTCAATTTATAAATCAATCGAACCTCAGTTAAAGAACAAAAAAGGCGGGGAAGAAGAACATAAGGGACATGACGAAAAAAATGGGTCTGTACCTGCCGGGGAGGAAAAGAAGGAAACGAAAGAAACGGACAAAGATGGATAAAGCACCCCTTACAGAGCACCTTGGTGAGTTAAGAAACAGACTTCTTTTATCCCTTATAGCAGTAGCAATAGCATTTGGTGCCTGTTTCTACTACTCTGAGGTTATTTTCCGGCTGCTGACTTCACCATTAAACTATACTCTTAAATTTTCTCTTGAAAATCCCTTTATATCCTTTATCCCATCGGAAGAGGAAGGGATTAAACTTGTATTTCTTGCCCCTGCCGAAGCATTATGGATGCACATTAAAATAGCATTTATGAGTGCGTTTATAATCTGTTCCCCCCTTGTTTTTTATGAGACCTGGAAGTTTATCGCACCGGGCCTGCTCGAAAAGGAAAGGAAATATGCACTGCCCTTTGTTTTTACAACAACCTTCCTCTTTTTGATCGGGGCACTTTTTTGCTTTATCATAGTACTTCCCTTTGCTATGAATTTTCTTCTGACATACAAAACTGAAAACCTTCAGCCCATGATTTCAGTCGGAAAGTATGTAGATTTCTGTTTGAAATTTATACTTGCCTTTGGCGCTATTTTTGAATTGCCGGTTATTACGGTCTTTGCGACAAAGATGGGAATAGTTACCCCGGAGTTTCTTGCTAAGAACAGGAAATATGCGGTATTGATCGCATTTATTGCGGCTGCTCTTCTCACCCCGACACCGGATGCCTTTAATCAATCACTTATGGCGATACCAATTATAATTTTATATGAGGTAGGGATCTTGGCATCACGAATCCTGGACAGGAAAAAGAAAAAGAAAGAAAAGGAGTGATCGCTGTCCGCTCAAAAGGAATCAGGGGGGGCAAAGTCAGTTCTTCCCGCTCGAGCCTGACTTTATTCTCCTGTACTTGTCTTCTCCAACACATTCTTTGGCAAAGGCGCACCAATCCAGACAGGTGGGACCTATAAGGCGCGAATTAACATTCCCGCACTGTTTGCATTTGGTTTCAGTTTCGTCACTCCATATTTCCACTTCTGCCCCACAGTGGCGGCATTTAATCTCTTCCGGCTTGGGAGACTTTATATCTTTACTGCCGGGACACTCATTCTGGAACAGGATTCCCCCTTTTGTATTATGATATGCGAGAGGTACTGATAATTCTATGATTTGTATCATATGAACAGATTGCATTTGAATGCAGATTGAATGTTGTCGTGAACAATGCCTGATAGTATAGTATTTAATAGTATTATCCGGCCGTTAAAGATGCAGTTTGTTATCTGCTATTAATTTCCATAGGTTACAGTATTTTCTCTAAACTAATGGCGGAAATATACCGATAGTGTATATACGGTAATGGTGGAGCCACTGAGATATATTTGTTGGTTCTTCCGAAGACGAGCATGCCTCCCATTGGAATATGCAGGATGTCAGAAGCGCATAATGACTGCACGTAGATGTTACTGGGCAACTGGCCCTGGCAGTTATAAAGTGCATTAACAAGGAGACCACGAAGAGAATGGCACTCGATTATGAAAAGGCGTTCAATGATCTTATGAGAAGACTTCAGGATGAGATCAGGCCTCTGTTTGAAAAGGTCGTCTCGAAGTATGGTGTTCCCCTGTCGGAGTCCGGTGTGCCGAACTCGTCGTCTGACATTACTGATGAGATAGGCCGGTACCTGACGGGCATCGATTCTCTGCTTCATGAACAGCAGCGGCAGGCCGGAAAGTCCGGTGAGGATATTTTACAACTGCAGCAGGAACTGAAATCAGCTCTTGACCGGCTGCATGCAAAAGAAAAAGAAATTCAGGAAATAATGATTACCGATGAGCTCACCACACTATTTAACAGACAGCACCTGAAAACAGTACTGGAAGATGAAATAGCCCGTTGCCGAAGATACGGACGCCCCCTTGCACTAATAATGATTGATATAGATGAATTTAAAAATTTCAATGATTTATTTGGCCATAAGGCTGGTGATAAGATGCTCACCTTTATTGGTTCCCTGATAAAGGATAACACCCGTGCCTTTGACCGTGCATTCAGATATGGGGGCGAAGAGTTTGTGGTGGTCCTGCCCGAGTCGGACCTGACCATGGCTTATATAGTTTCTGAACGGATACGCAGGGGGTTCGAATGTAAATCATTTTCTGTTGATCCCAAAGAAGGCGCCCCATGCGAAAGTGTGTCACGTACAGTAAGTATAGGGGTAACTGCTACTTTTGCTTTTGGAACCCAGGATGTAAGCGTTGAAGAACTGATAGGTCATACAGAGACCGCTTTGCTTCATGCGAAAGAGAAAGGCGGCAACGTCTGCGTCCGACAGGAATAGAAAATCCCCTGCTTATACCTGAACCCAGCACTCAGACTCCTGGAGAGACGAGTCAAGCAGTTCAGCCAATTTTTCTTCCAACAAAGGATTTCTTCCTTTTAAGCCTTCAAGAAGTTTTCGTGGGATTTCAACGGTGCACAGTTTATCATTTTTGATAAGCTGAAATTTATATGCGATATGCATAAAAATGTAGAAAATACGCAGCACAATAATTGATCCATCAATTTCTCTTATTTTTTCCTCGACTATTTCGTATGAAGGCACTTCTTTTTTTGATACTTGACGATCCATAATATTATTTCCTCTTTAATCCTTTACTAAGTTTGATTGTATATCCTCTATGAGCATTTGTCTATTTAAATATGGTGTCCGTTGATCACAGCATCTTATTGAGTGACATTAATCCTGATCCAGTTCGGGTCCCACCAGTAGAGCGGAGACACTTCATGGCCGTGCATTAATATACCGAAATGAAGGTGATCTCCACCGGCAAGACCAGTAGAACCGGTTTTCCCGATAATCTGTCCCCTGGTTACTTTCTCTCCATCGCTGACAGAAATTGTCGATAAATGGCCGTAAAGACTCATAAGCCCCAACCCGTGATCTATTACGACCGTGTTGCCGTAGATGCTGAGGTTGCTTGCAAATCGTACGATTCCACTATTGGAGGCCCGCACGGGGGCTCGCGAAAAGGATGCGAGATCGTACCCGAGATGGACAGCTTTGCTGATGCTTTTCCCTTTGTATCGATAGGTCCTTTTGTCTCCATACGTGGCCATTACTTTACTGTTTTTTAACTGTCCAAAACGCCCCTTCCATAGCATCCTGGACTCTGTATTCTCAGCAATGCTTTTTAAGCGGATGAGGCTCTGTTCTCTCCACTCCTCGTTTACTTTCTTGAATGCACCTGCCGGATCAGGTATCTCCGTCTCATTGAGCAGAGGGGAAATCACCCTGGTAATAAATGAGTCATCAATTCTGATTACCGAAGATTTATATTTTTTGTCCTTCAGTTTCGTGGGAAGGGCTTTAATGGTCTGGTTGCCGGCCCTGTCTGTTGCTATAGCATAAAAAACAGTGCGTTCACCCGATTCGAAGGGGGCAGGGAAAAAAGTGTGATAGGTAGATTGCGTCTGTTTTGCTGATGAATCGGGCTTTTTATCCGTATCGGGAGAAACCTTGAAGGCTTTAAACGTTGTATCTTTTCCGGGACGGCCCTTGTCAACAAGCTTTATAAAAACAGTTGATTCGCCGGATGACCTGACTTCAGCGAAACCTCCGCTGCCGCGTATGACAGTGGAAGGCGCGGTCATTACCTGCAGCGTTGGCGGCTGTGTATCAATGACTGATTCAATATCATACTGAACTTTTTTCAATATGCTGGCTTCAGCTTTAACGGTGATAATTGCCCTGCCGTCTTTGAGTCCTATATCCTGCGGCTTTACCTCCAGGGAGTATATTTTCTCTCCCAGTTCATTCGTGTCTTTCAGTAAATTGAATTCCTTGCCTTCCTGGTAGAGGGTTATATCGATAGCTCTGATGTTTTCACTGCTCAGTTGAATGGTTTTACTGGAGGGCAGGAATTCAAATGCTTCCAGGCCGCTGACCACGGGGTCGGGGATAAAAAAAAGTTTATATGCTCCGTACGCTACGGTAAGGATGACAAAAGGCAATATAAGGATCAGGCCGATCCGCCCAAAACCGTATTTTCTGTTCTTATCGGGGATACTCATATTGATCTCATAAAAAAAATGGCCTATAATTAATAAAAATAGCCTTATATTGTGCCTTTATCGGGAGTGAAAAAGCAAGATAAATCTTAAAAACCCCCGTTTTATATACACTAACAAGCAGGTCTTCCCGGACAGGGTTCAGGAAAACAGTTCTCTCATATGAGGTATATCATAGTTTTTTCGGTCAATGTACAGTAACTTAAACATTATTTAATAAAATGGAAGGAATAAAATCTGCTCTCTCTTGCAATGTCATAAAGCGCGTTTAATTCTCTAATGCCGTGGATACAATGAATAAAGAAATTCATGTTTTCAGAAATAAAGAAAAAATGGCAGATTTTGCCATTCAGAAATGGATAAAACTTTCCCGGGACCGGGTAAAAAAGAAAGGGATATTTTCTGCTGCGCTGTCGGGGGGGGAGACCCCGGTGAAGTTTTATGAAAAGCTTGCTCAGAGAGAGAAGCTTCCCTGGGCAAAAACCCACATATTTATGGTTGATGAACGTTTTGTCCCCTATGAAAGCGATGAGAACAACTATCACCTGATTAACAGGACTCTTTTGCTCCATGTCAGCATTCCTCCCAAAAATATACATCCCATATTAACGTCAGAATCATCTCCTCAGACCAGTGCTCAGAGATATGAAAAGGAAATCATGAGCTATTGTAAAAATATGCGTACACGATTGCCTCACATGGATCTTATGCTCCTGGGGGTGGGCGGGGACGGCCATACTGCATCCCTGTTCCCGGGCACTCCGGCCCTCGGGGAAACGCAGCGTTATGCTGTTTCTGTAACTCCCGGTGAGAGATCAAAAAAAGAGAGAATAACCATTACACTTCCAGTAATAAACGGTGCGGGAAACGTTTTTTTCATGGTCACAGGCGAGAATAAGGCAAAAGTTGTAAAAGAACTGATAGAAGATGAAAAAAGTGAACTGCCCGCGGCCATGGTCAAACCTCAGACGGGGAAGTTGTTATTTCTTCTGGATGAGTCAGCCGCTTCTCTTTTGTCTGATTCGTGATTGCTTGCTGAGCAGGGTATGGGGGAATAATATCGGAAATATTTTTCAATTCCCGTATGTTTCCTATCCATGAATCCCCATCGGACGGTTCATTGCGGGAGAATAATGCTTCCTTCCCTCAATATATCCGGGGGGGTAACGGTAACATCCACTATGGTTGAAGGTCTGCCCCCCGGGGCTGTCCCTCCATCAATGATCAAATCAATCCTGTCTCCGAAATAATGTTGAACCGATGCCGCATCCACTGCAGGAGGCGTTGATGATATGTTGGCGCTCGTAGCCGTGATAGCTAGCTTTAGTGAACATACCAGATCATGGGCAAGACTTTTTCCGGGAATCCTCACAGCCACTTTTTTTGTGTTTGCCGTTATCATCGGGGGAACAGTATCCTGCGCCTGAAATATCAGCGTTAATGCTCCCGGCCAGTATTTCGTAATGAATTGTTCGGCCTGATCAGGAATAATTTTTGCCACAGAAAATAAGGTGTCTTTATCGCAGATAATTAACGGCAGTGGTTTATCGGAGGGCCTTTTTTTTAGTTCAAACAGCTTCCTGACGGCATTTTCATCGGTTGCCAGCACTCCCAGCGCATAAAAACTTTCAGTGGGATAAGCGATGATCCCCCCCTGTTTAACCACAGAGAGGGCTTGTGAAAAAATAGACTGAGCACCGTCATGTGTGTAGACAAGGATGGACATGATTCATTCTATCACAGACATATTTCTGAAGACCGGCACACTGCGTAAAATATATGTTTTTTTGTTGTCCCTTGTTTTTTTTGAGTATTATCTGTTATTTCTTTATATCAGAAAAGGAGAGGAGGTCCTATGAAAAGACTAAAGAATGCAGTAATTGTAATAAGTGCTCTGTTTTTTTTCTACGGATGTGCCGAGGTGCTGTTGATTGGAGCTGGCGCCGGTTTAGGGATAGGGTCGTACAAATATATAGACGGCAGGTTGTCAGTGGATTATCCACTGGAATATGACAGGGCATGGAACGCTATGAACAGGGCGCTCGAAAATTTTCAGATCAGCATAACGTCAAGCACCAGTGAAAGTGGCAAGGGGGAAATTGCGGCGGTACGGAAAGACGGGAAGAAAGTCAGTATCAAAATAGGTGACCAGGGCAACAAGATCACAAATGTTTCTGTCCGGGTCGGGACCTTCGGTAGTCGAGAGGAAGCCCGGAAAATACATGATGAAATGATTGCTGTTGCCGGCATCTAGTTTGTCTGGCTGATTTTTTCGAGGGCCTTCGATACATGGGTGCGTACGGCATCAAGGCCGCTCTTCCTCAGGGTATGGAACAGCTGTTCTGACGCCAGAGACTTGAGGAACTGTGCTCTCTTTTTGTCGTTTTTGATTCCCTTCATTGCTTTTAGCCGGATCATTTCTGCAAATTTCAGGAACCCTTCAAATTCCCTGTCGTAAAAACGTTCAAGCTCCTTCCGTATTTCTTTTGACACGGCAGGGCTTACCCCTTCAGTGGATATGGCTATATTCAAAGACCCTCTCCTGACAACGGAGGGCACAATAAAATTCCCCTCCGAAGGTGCATTAATCACATTGACGAGATTCTCTGCTTCCCGCGCAATTTTTGAATTCAATGCCGCCGAAGAAGTCGCCGCAATCACGATAAATGCACCGTTTAAATCACCCTTCCTGTATTTTCTTTCAACATAATGCAGCCCCCCTTTTTTTGAAAGCTTTCTGAGATATGCTGTAATCTCGGGGCTGATTAATTTAACGGATGCACCGGAATTGACCAGGAAGCGCACTTTTCTTTCCGCTACAGAGCCGCCGCCGATGACAACAGCTTTTTTATTTTTCAGATCAAGAAAGGCAGGATAATACTTCACTTCTTGCTTTCAAGTGACTCAATGAGTTTTTTTGCTTCTATCGAGAGCTCAATGGCGGGGAACTTATTAATGAGGGCGGTCAAATTATTTATTGCCTTATCTCTTTCTCCAAGGCTTTCATGGGAAAGGGCGGCGAAATAAAGAGCGTCGGGGACCTTGGTTGATTCAGGGTAGTTCTGCAGCATGCCGTTGAACCTTCCTATTGCCGCATTATAGGACCCCTTCTTAAAGTAAAAGTTGCCGACATAAAATTCATATTCGGCCAGCGCATTTGTGCAGGTTCTTTTTCTATTTTCAATAATATCCATGTATGGGTTTCTCGGGTAATTCCTCTGAAGTTTCTTGAATTCAATTAAAGCCCTTTGTGCCCATGAATAGCTTCGGTCCACAGTCCTTATCCTTCTGAAATAGCACATTGCAAGCTTATACTGGGCGTAGGAAGCGTATTTGTCGTAGGGGTACAGATTAAGAAATGATTCATATTCAACTACAGCTTCTTCATATAATTCTTCGTCGAAATATGTATCAGCAATCCGTAATCTCGCCAGGATGGAATGCTTCTGTGACGTGTCTCTGGTCTTGACAGTTTCCAGTATTGTCCTGGCTTCTTCATAATACCCGTCCTTGATCAATTCGTTTGCCTCCCTGAGAGACTCTTCCGGAATAAAAGGCGCTTCCTCTTTTATGGATGACGTATCAGTAGAGCAGGCAATAAAAGACAGGAGCAATAAAAGGCAGAGAATGCATCGGCAGGTAAGACTGTATTGTTTAGTTTTTACTAACATATTGATTATTCAGATTATAATTTGGTTAATTGTATCTTAAAGCGTACTTTTAAATCAAACTGTGAGGCAGGCTTTAAATTTAATTTCTGATCTGCTATAGTATCTACTCGAAAGATTCAGTGTCGTGCCGGGCGGATAGCTCAGTTGGGAGAGCACAGCCCTTACAAGGCTGGGGTCACAGGTTCGAGCCCTGTTCCGCCTACCATTTTTTCAGCTGACTGCTGATTGCTGTTCGCTGAAAGCTCTATTGGGGTGGTAGTTCAGCTGGTTAGAACGCCGGCCTGTCAAGCCGGAGGCCGCGGGTTCAAATCCCGTCCATCCCGCCATTTTTTTTGACGATGTGCCTCGTGGTATTCTCCAATATGTGCACCGCTTTTCACTGACTGTTGATAATTCGTGTGCAAGGCCGCATCGTTAATTCGCAAATCATTGCGCATCTATTGTTTGCCCGGTTTGCATATATTTTGGGCAAGCGATTCATCAGCTGATATAAAGAATGAATGTAGCCTGTTTGATGCGAAAAATATTTTGCAGATGCATTACACTTTACCATCGTTGAGAAGAGAAGTGACACGTGAAATATTTGAAACATAATCCTTGTTATCATTTCCCGCGGAAAAATAAAATATTTATTTTCACCTGTGCTTTTCTGGCATGCCTTTCATTCACTCACTTTTCCAGCAGTACCCATGCATTTCATCCCATTCAAGCCGACTGGACAATCATAAAAAAATATATAGCAGATCATTTCGCCGATCTGCCGCTGATAACAACTGACAATCTTGCCGAAATGCTTCAGAAGCCTGAGCCGGAACGCCCCGTCCTTATTGACGCCAGAACAAGTGAAGAGTTTGGCGTCAGTCATTTGAAAAATGCCCGGAATGCCGGGAAGCACAAAAAAGCAATCAGGATCCTTGAAGAGGTTGATAAATGCCGTCCTATTGTTATCTACTGTTCCGTCGGAATAAGGTCTGCTGCAATGGCGAACAGGCTGAGGGCCGCAGGTTTTACAAACATTTATAATCTTGAGGGGTCCATTTTCAAGTGGGTAAACGAAGGGCGTCCCTTGTATCGGGGAGACTCTCAGGTGTTTACGGTCCATCCCTATAACAGAGAGTGGGGGAAGCTGCTCAACATAAATTTAAGATCAACTGATTCCGAATAAATTATTCTGCAGCCTATCCTGCCTGAAACTGCTCATGGCGGCGCACCCGTACTTTTTATTTCTGAAAGGAAGGTCCTCTATTATTGATCCTGCGGTTATATTTAAATATGTTATTCTACTTACGAATTATCCGGGAAGTTATATACTGACGAAAGTGCCATATGAATAAAAAAATCGGAACCTTATTATTTGCTGTAACCGCACTTCTTCTTCTGTTTATCGCCGGTTCTGCTGTATTTAAGCTCTCCATTGACTGGCTCTTTTTTGTCGAAACAGGATACCTGAGCATTTTCAAGAAGACATTGTCTGCCAAGATTGCTTCCGGACTGATGTTCGGTGTACTTTTTCTTGCCTTCTATTTGTTCAATATGTTTTTTGCAAACAGAATTAAATTCCCTATCAGGAACCTCCATATATTCGGCGACACGGTTTATCCCATAAAGACCCTGACTATAGACAAGCCTGTTAAATTAATAACGTTGTGGGGAGGCTTTTTTCTTGCCTTTCTTGTGGCCCTTTACGGGGCCTCGAAATGGGAAGAAATACTGCTGTTCATAAACAGGCTTAATGTGGGCCTCGAAGATCCGATTTTCAACCGGGACATGGGTTTTTATCTTTTTGCGCTGCCTGTCATTGATATCTGTAAAGACTTTGCAATCCTGACGCTCATTCTTTCTTTCTCGGTGACATCAATAGGCTACTTTCTCAGGGGGGGCATATCAGTATCGGAGAGAAGCATATCAATCCATGCCGGGGTACGGAAGCATGCAGGAATATTCGGCCTGTTACTTTTCCTGATTCTGGCAGTTCACTTTTACATTGATTCATACCGCCTGCTGTTTTCCCAGCATGGTGTCATTTATGGGGCCGGGTATAGTGACATTAATGCGAAACTCATTACTCTTCGTCTGCTTATGGTCCTGTCGATGATTACGGGTGTTACTTTTGTCACAGCACTATTCAGGGGCTCATTTAAATGGGTCCTGTATCCTGCCGCACTGACTGCACTCGTCTATGCAGGGGGAATGATCGTATATGCTCCGCTGCTGCAGAAATTTAAAGTCGCTCCCAATGAACTGGAACTGGAGAAACAATATATTGAGAGCAACATAAAGTTCACGAGGTTCGGCTATGACCTGAACCGTATCGAAGAAAAACCTTTTGACGTGGAATATAATCTTCAGGCAGATGATATATCAAACAATGACGGGACCATCAAAAACATCCGTCTCTGGGACAACGACCCGCTGCTGAGGACCTACAGCCAGCTTCAGCAGATACGGACCTACTACAGGTTTGTGGATGTAGACAATGACCGGTACATGATAAACGGCAGATACAAGCAGGTTATGCTGTCGCCCCGGGAACTGTCATACAGCGACCTTCCGAGTAAATCATGGATTAATGAACGAATGGTATTTACCCACGGAAACGGAATTGCCATGGGGCCTGTCAGCAGTATTACAAAGGAAGGTCTTCCCGAGTTTATTATTAAAGATATCCCTCCTGTCTCCACTGCTGATGTCAGGGTGGAAAGGCCTGAAATTTATTATGGTGAACTCCAGAACGATTATGTAATTGTAAAGACAAATGTACAGGAATTTAATTATCCTACGGCAGCCGGGAATGTGTACAGTAAATATGACGGCGAGGGTGGTGTGCTCCTCTCTTCGTTCCTCCGCCGTTCTCTCTTTGCTCTGAAATTTAATACATCAAAAATCTTTCTTTCTTCTGACATAACCCCGGACAGCCGTATCCTGTTTTACAGAAATATTAATGAACGAATTTCCAAAATAGCGCCGTTTATCCTCTATGATTCCGATCCCTATATGGTGGTTTCCGATGATGGACATCTGTACTGGATTATTGACTGCTATACCGTATCAGGGAACCTGCCCTATTCAACTCCTGCGAACAGAGGTATTAACTATATCCGGAACTCGGTGAAGGCAGTTATCGATGCATACAGCGGTGACGTTACATTTTATATCAGCGACCCTGAAGATGTTGTTGTGAAAGTCTATTCCCGTGCCTTCCCTGAATTGTTTAAATCCCTTTCCGACATGCCCGGTGATCTGAGACGGCATATCCGTTATCCCCAGGGGATGCTTGATATCCAGGCGCGGATGTTTGCTTCCTATCATATGACGGACCCGCAGAATTTCTATAACAAAGAGGACCTTTGGGAAATCCCTTCATACAGTGATAAACCAATGGAACCTTACAACACGATTATGAAGCTGCCCGGGGAGGACAAAGAGGAATATATACTGCTTCTCCCCTATACACCTTCAAAGCGGGATAATCTTGCAGCATGGCTTGCTGCACGGTGTGACGTGCCGAATTACGGGAAACTGATTGCCTATGTTTTCCCCCGGGACAGGCTTGTATTCGGCCCCCGGCAGATAAACGCGCGTATTGACCAGGACGCCTATATATCACAGCAAATCACGTTGTGGGGCCAGGTCGGATCGCAGGTGATCAGGGGCAGTCTGCTCATTATCCCTATTGAAGACTCCCTTCTGTATGTCCAGCCGCTCTATCTTGCAGCGTCGGACAGGGTTGGCCTCCCGGAACTTCGGAGGGTAATTGTAGCCTATGAAAATGAAGTGGTTATGGAAGAGAACCTTGATCTGGCATTGCAGCGCATGTTCCATGGAGGGAAAAAGATACCCGACGCAGGAGAGGTAGCTGCCCGTAATGTGCAGGCAGGTCCCGGTGACCTTGCAGGTGATGCGATGAAGGTGTATGAAAAAGCATTGCTGATGCAGAGAGAAGGCGACTGGGCCGGCTATGGAGAGCAGGTGAAAGAACTTGGGCGAATACTGGAGAAAATGGTTGAATAAAAAAAGCTTTCAGCACTCAGCTGTCAGCTAAATAACGACAGCCCTCTATTCCCTCGGGAATAGAGGGCTGTATCCTGGCTGAATGCTGAGAGCTGAAGGCTGATTACTGACAGCTTCTTAAGAATTAAACAGCCCCGTACTCAAATACCTGTCTCCACGATCAGGGAGAATGACGACAACCCTTTTGCCTCTTCCCAGTTTTTCCGCCACTTTCAGGGCACCCCATACTGCAGCGCCCGAAGAGATGCCGGAAAGAATTCCTTCTTCTCTTGCCAGTCTTCGGGTCATGGCCCCGGCTTCTTCATCGGTGACGGGCACGATCTCATCGTATACGCCGGTATTCAGTACTCCGGAGAAGAACCCTGCTCCGATCCCTGCGATTGTATGGGGCCCGGGATCACCTCCGGAAAGAACTGCAGATGCGGCAGGCTCAACACCGGCAATCCATATGTCCGGTTTTTTCGATTTCAATACTTCACCAACTCCTGTAATTGTTCCACCCGTCCCGATTCCTGCCACAAAACCGTCGATCTCCATTCCAAGGGCCTCGAGAATTTCCGGGGCGGTAGTCTTTCTGTGTGCTTCAGGATTGGCCGGATTTTCAAACTGCATGGGCATAAAATAATCGGGGTTCTCTTTGAATATCAGTTCCGCTTCTTCTACTGATCCCATCATCCCTGCAGGGCCGGGGGTCAAAATCACTTCAGCACCAAAGGCCTGGAACGTCTGCCTTCTTTCAACTGACATGGTTTCCGGCATGGTGAGAATCAGCCTGTAGCCTTTTACTGCTGCAATCAAGGAAAGCCCGATACCCGTATTGCCGCTTGTGGGTTCAATAATGGTTCCCCCCGGCTTAAGTTTCCCTTCCCGCTCGGCCGTTTCAATCATTGAGAGGGCAATCCTGTCCTTTACGGACCCTCCCGGATTACAGCCTTCCAGCTTTGCCCATATCTCCCCATTATCAGGACCGGGGATGCGATTCAGTTTTACAAGCGGCGTATTGCCGATAAGCTTAATGACATTTTCATGCAGATTCACAGTATGCTCCGAAAAAAGTATGAAGGTATGGAGGATTATAGCATATGGAGTGCATCGGCTTGCGATGTTCTGTGATATTGCAGGAATACAGCAGAAGGCGTGCACATACACATCCGGGAAGAGGGATTATATGCGTTATTTGTCGATGGATCTCCTGCTGGCCTTTTCATCGGGCTTTTGACGGGGAATTACGAATGCCTTTGTGCCTTATACATTGAGGCTGTTCAATGTGCTGAAGTATCAGTCAATGATCAGGATCAGGGTGATGAGGGCAATTGAAATCCACAATGATGATTCATAAAAGGATAAAGAAGCTTTTGTGATGCCTTTTCTCATGTTCATTCTCCTCACTTTTTAGATTTATTGAATATGTATCAAAAAATATGCCAGGGAAGTAAAAAAAGTCTGTCGTAATATTTACACAAAAAAACAGCAGGTTAGAGTAAAATGGCACTTATGAACGTGCCCTGGAAATCGGGAGCGGTGTGACACAGTGCTCATTCATGTGCCACATGGCGCAGCGGAAAGTCTTTTTAAAAAGGACCATCGCTTAAACTGCCTTGGCAATTTAAGCGATAGTCCTGATATGCAATTTTTGTTGTCAGTCCCGCTTCAACGGATTAAATCAAGGACCAAGTATAGTAAACTGTTTTTTCAACTGTCGGGGTTCCTTCAAAATCATAGATTGTATGAGTCGCTGTTTCCTTGTTCCCGTCAGAATCATAGGTATAGGTCACTTCTTTATCAACGTTCCCGTCGTTATCATCGTCATATACTTCTTTTGTAACATGCCCCTGTGCATCATATTCATAGGTGATCACTTCGTCGTCCTCGTCAGTTAAAATGTTACCCGCTGTGACAGGGTCAGGCAGGTCGTCATCATCATTGTCATGGATGACTTTTACGAGGTTCCAGTCATTGTCATAAAGGTAATAGACAACCTTTTCAGGACTACCGATACTGGGCACATCATACTCTGCACGTTTGATTTTATCGTTGCTGTAATAGGTGAAGTCATTTGTCCCGCCCTTGCTTGCGATATAGTCAAGGTAACTTTCCCTGATTGTGTACTCTGCATTCTGCGTGGGATCTGCATAGGTTGAATATTTTTCAGGGGTTTTATTTCCTTGAGCATCAACGGACTCATGTAATGCTGAATCCATATTCCCGTCATTATCATAGGTATAGGTAATGAGTTTATCCGTGGAGCCGTCACCATCAATATCCTGCTCTTCCTTTGTCACATTCATGGTACTGTCATAGGTGAATGTATTTGTCTGATCCGGATCGATAGTGTTGTCATGTACTTCTTTTGACCATGAATCGATCGTGATTCTTCTTTTCCGGTAATTGTTCTTTTCCTTTCTCTCTTTGATTTTCTTTTTTCCGTCTGCCATTGCAATCAGCCAATAGACCCCTGCCGGCTGGTCAGCCGGGATATTTACAAAGGCTGTTTTCATCTTTGATTTCTTTTTCTTTTTGAGGGATGGGAATTTGACTTTTCCAAGATAGACATCGCTGGAACCGACTTTGCTGTTCTTCGAAAGATAAAACGTGGTGTATGAGGCTTTTGCTCTGGATTTGCCAATATTTTTAATTTTGGATCTTATCTTGAGACGGTCACCAACCTCAGCTGATGAAGATACGGACAGTGATATTACTTTCAGGTCACATCTGTCTTTCTTTTTCTTTGCATCTACTTGTCCTGATATTGCCATACTGAAGATCACTGCCAGAACTATCGTCAATATTTGTTTCATTTTCATGCGTGTCACTCCCTGTTCATTTGATTTGGTTATTTAAAGCGTCCCATTCCGAACCGGGAACACAATTGATTCCTTAGGTTTTATCCGGTGTAATTACTTCCAACGATAAACTGGATTAAAGAACTTCGTAATGTTCTTAAGTATTGCAAAAGGCTTGCCAGAATAATTTAGTGCAGGTAAATAGAAAAAAACAATAAATATTAACATGTTACATAATAAAAACTTTATGTGCGCACTATTAAGTATGAAAGTGGCACAAAATAGGCACAGTTGTAATGTGCCATGTCACATAATTTTACAGTTTATTTACACTATATGTTGGCTGCTTAGAGTGCTTTCATGAAATTCAAGTATCTGAGAAGAAATAATGGAGCTGATCGGTCGGTACGACTCGTAGAGGATCGAACTGACTGCCTTCTGAATGCCCTGTTTAGCATTCTTCAGTAACATACCTTTCGATATGCACAGCAAGGAAGGGAGGGAGGAGCGGCTTTAGAATTTATTACATGAGTTGTGATTGTGTTTTGCCGGCAGTTGGATCTTCGGTCATCGGGGCGTGGTGCTTATATGGAATTTGTTATGTGTATTTTGTAATTTAATCCGGGATGAAAGCCGGACACCTCAGGTTACTAAAAGCGGTTACAGGTCTTGCAAACATCCTTGGAGTTCAGGACAGTTTATACGACCATGCTTAACTGCTCTACCTGCCCCGGCGTACCGTCCTCGGCGAGGTATATGCCTGACTTTTCTATCTGACCTGCAGGTACGTTCCGGTCATTTTTCAGAGAGTAGGGCGAGTCCACGCTGCCGAGGTTAATCGCCCCGATATTACTGTCCTTCAAACCTGAGAGCACATTGTTGCCTGCAGATTCCTGACTCAGGATCTGTAACCTGTTATAAACTGTATCATTTTCATCAATCCAGCCATTGCCGTCCAGGTCATAGGCTTCAAGTTCCGCAAACCCGTTCCCCGTTGCTGTACCCACCAGTTCATTCATGGAGTCTATTTTCCCGTCATTGTTCAGATCGAGTGTAAGGAGCCCCGATCCAAGTGCAAGGTACGACAGGCTGTCCCCTGATGCTTCCGGCTTAAACCCGAACCCGAATTTTGTATCTGTAAGTGCAGACGCAGGGCCTGCAAAGTCCACCAGAATGCCTGCTTCACCTGTACCGCTCGCTTCAAGGCTGATTTTGTTCTCCTCCATATACTGCCTGCTCATCATCAGGTCAAGTGAAAAGTTTATCTCCCTTCCGTCTGCTGTCCTGACTATTCCGCTGCTGTTGAAGTTCATCTGCTCGCTTTCATACAGGGTTTCCTTCATGGTATAGGAAACCTCCCACTGCTGCTTTCTCCCTGTTCCTTTCACATAATCGTCGTCATCATGATCATCATCGTCATGCTCTCTATGACGTTTCTCGAAAATATCGTCCATATCATGGAGTCCTATTTTCCTGCCGGTAATGGCCTCCAGCAGGTTTTTCAAAAAACCGAGTTTATCGGACTCCAGCGAGTCAATCTTTATGGCCCTTATCTCCTCACCCTCATCACTTTCCATTTCTTCCAGATACTCTATGGCCTTGTCCAGGTCCTTTGCCAGATGCTTCATTGCCTTCCTGTACTCCTTTTCAGGGTGCTCAGCAGCTTTATCCATGTGTTTCTCAAGATGTTTCAGTGCCTTTGCAAGGTCCTTTATCAGATGCTGATGGGCCTTATAAGATAAGGAAACTTTATCTGCGGGCAGGGCTTCCTCTGCCTGTGGATGCGCATTACTGACCTTTACCGTCAGTTCTTCTGTTTTTTTATATTCCTGCACCAGCGAGTGACTGGATGCCATTGAGACCAGTGAGCTGTCAATTATCATTTCTTCCCCCTTTGCTTTTAGCTGACTATACTTTTCGACAGCCTGTTAAAAATCTTTAGGAATGAACATTGAAAATGAAAATGCTGCCGAACTCCTCTGGAACAAAAGGGGATTTTCACTTTGAAATCTTATTCTGTAAACGGTCGGCATCTTATTAAGATTGACAATGATAATGTCGATATAACAAGAAGATTTATACTGGATACCGGTTATGACTATTAAACAAAAATTCGCTATCTCTCTCGTGATGTGCATTATCACATTGTTATCAATAGGATGTATCTTTCTTTTCGGTTACCACTACGTAACCGGCAAAGCGACATTAGCCAATAAATTTGATAATGAATCAATGTATCTGCAAATGATGCTCAGAGGACTGAATGAAGTGATTATTAATGAGGGCACTCCCTTTTCAATACAAACGGAAAAGAAAGGCTTTGACGGCTTTGATGAAATTCACAGGCAGCTCCTGTCAGAAGTGAAAAATCCTGAAATGCGGAGGATATTGATTGAAGAAATTGACCCTGAATGGAGGGGTATTCAATCGGACATCAAGCCATTCCTTCAATATTATGCCGATCTTAATCGTGACGAATTCATGATTCAGGCAGGCAGTCTCATAACAAAAATAGAGCGCATTATAGAACATGTAAGAGAGCTTGCTGATGAGGCACGGGCTGTTGTGAATGAAACTTCAAGGAAAGCAGTAATCGTTGAAAAAATTATGGTTATTGCTTTAATAGTCATCATTCTGTTTTGCTGTTTACTGGCAACGCATATTTATCGTACCATATCCCGTCCGATAGAAGAGCTGACGAATGTAGCTGGGGGATTTCATAGAGGTAATCTGAACATCATGCTGGATGAAACAAGGAGAGATGAGTTTGGATTGCTGGCGAGATATTTTAACAGTTCTACTAAAAAACTGCGGGAAGAGATGGCCGAACGCAAGCAGGCTGAAGAGCGCATAAGCCATATTGCATATCACGATAGTTTGACTGGTCTTCCAAACCGGTACTTACTGATAGATCGATTGAACATATATATTGCCCATGCTAAACGTCACCACAAAAAAGTGGTGGTACTCTATTTTGATATTGATGATTTTAAACGTATTAATGACACGTTAGGACACGAAGCAGGCGATCTTCTGCTGAAAGGAGTTGCTGATACCATAAATGGTACTATTCGTTCATCTGATACGGCATCACGTCTCTTAGGTACGGATGCTGTAAATTCTATTTTTTCACGACTGGGTGGCGATGAATTCACCTTACTGCTCACAGATATCCGGGATTCACAGGATGCGGTGATAATCTGTCAACGCCTGATGGAGGCGCTATCCAGTCCATTTAAGCTGAATGGCAATGAAGTATTTATAACGATAAGCATTGGGATCGCCATCTGCCCCGATGATGGAGAAAATGCCGACCAGGTAATAAAAAACGCTGATGTTGCGATGTATCATGCGAAAAATAAGGGGAAAAATAATTTTCAATTTTATGAAGACTCCATGAATTCTGTCTATCAAAAACGCCTTACCATGGAAAACGAGTTACGAAAAGCAATTGATGGCAATGAACTGCTTCTCTACTACCAGCCAAGAATAGACATTCGCACAGGAAACATTTCTTCCATTGAAGCACTTGTCCGATGGAAAAACCCTGACAGGGGGCTCATATCTCCAGCTGAATTTATTCCTGTAGCTGAAGACACCGGTCTCATCATCCCCCTTGGTATATGGGTCCTGAATGCGGCATGTGCACAAAATAAGGCATGGCAGCAGTCAGGTCACATTCCCATTCAAGTATCGGTGAATATATCAGGAAAACAATTTCAGCAGAAGGATTTTATATCAACAATATTAACTGCTCTGAATGTTTCTTCCCTGGATGCCGAATATCTTGAGTTAGAAATCACGGAAACTATACTGATGCAAAATACCGAGAACATGATTGAAATGTTGCATGAGTTAAAGAAAATAGGCACTCGAATCTCGATGGATGATTTTGGAACAGGATACTCCTCATTTAGTTACCTGAAGCGTTTCCCTCTGGATGTTCTCAAAATTGACAAGTTATTTATTGACGATATCCCTGAAAAAAGCGATTCTGCAGCAATCGTGAAAGCGATTATATCAATGGCCCGAAGTTTAAATCTGAAAGTAGTAGCTGAAGGAGTCGAAACAAAACAACAGATGGACTTTTTGCGCCACAATAAATGTGATGAAATTCAGGGGTATTATTTCAGTAAACCTCTTCCCGCAGAAGAATTTACGGCATTGCTCGAAAAATCGATGCATCAACCTTTAGAAATAGCATGAATTTATGGAGCAGTGTGAATATTACTTTTAACATTCACTCGTGAAAATCTCTAATCTTTCCCTATTCCAATCCGATGGTTTTGAATCATGCCGGTCCTCAGTGGATGTGCGGACAGATTTTTATTGACCTCTCGATGGTGTCAGATGTTCTCCCGGCATCGTTCGGATATGAGTATCAAGCCGCAATGGCGATACAGATGAAGATATACAGATACACGCTTCACCGCCGGCTTTCTCATATTCACCTATTGTTTTTTCTTATCGATCCATTACGTCAAGGTTTTTTATGATAGTTGTTTGTATTCTTGTACTCACGGTTACAACAAAATATCATTTTCAGGACGAATGATCGTTTCCCGTTGAAACGATCAGACAAGACTACTTCACATTAATATTAGTAAATCCGAAACAGCGCTGACTGTTATATAGGGAGGGATGCGGTTTTTCTCTCGACAGATGTGTACTCGTGGTCTGGAATGTGTCTGATTGAGGACAAATAAATTTTACTGGAGGAACAATATGAAGGTAAGAGAATTATCACTGAATGAATTTAAAAAGGATTGTATGGAGTATCACGAACTCGAAAAGAGCCTAACGCCAAAAAGGAGAGCGGTTGAGGAAGACCTGGAGATTATTACTGAAGACGTTATTTCGAGATCACGATGCGGCTCCTGTCTTTCCCATGACAGGCTTGAAGACCTGAGCATAGTTGAAGCAGGAATATATTACCAGGAGTATTACGAAAAACTGCTTCAGCTGAGGTCCAAGCTTGAGAAAGCACGGGGAGAGTATGTACTTATTCATGACATAGGGTACCAGATGTTTCTCAACCTGGCCTATCCGGGCCACAAGATCCATTCTCCATTCAAGATAGCGGCAATCGGGAAGATCGGCAGCGATCCTCTGCAGGTCGGTTTTGAAGAAGAAACAGATGAAAGCCATTTTTACCTCAAGCTGATGTTTAAAGACGGGGCCTATATAAGAGAATGTGAAGTTGATGATGAAGAAGACGAAAGACTGTTCTCAAAAGTCTTGAGGCTTATTCCTTCCCACGAGGGGACAAGGGTTTACAGAGAAAAAGTAGAGCCTTTACGCTATGTAAAATCCCGGGAAGAGTATGAAAAATCATATAGGAACATCCGGAACCTCTATCTGAACGGGCAGGGCTCCGATGGATCGAAGAAACCTTACTGGAAGATAGCGCCGGGCAGATTCAAGTCTCACAATGTGGTTGTCGACAGCCGCCCCTTTGTAGAAGTCCTCGACCACAAAAACAGTGTTCAGTTCGCAATTCATATAGGGAATGAAGAAGTCATGGCAAGAACAGGAATCAATCTGGGGAAGGATGATACTCTGGATAAGCTGTTTGAAATGCTGAAGAGTTCAAAAAGGGACCAAAAGAGGAAGTCGCTCATCCTTTAGAGTTTGTAAGTTATGATGTATGATTTGAAATTTCGTGCAGGGGCGTATTGCAATACGCCCAATTTTCTTAGTGCATGAAAAGAAATGGTGGAGCTGATCGGTCGGTACGATTCGTAGAGGATCGAACCGACGACCTCTTGAATGCCATGTGTTTCTTTTCACCCCACATAGCTTGCCAGATGATTACCAATCTTTATTCATCTTTGGTTTTCATCCCTTAAAGATAATATCGTTTTACAGATCTTTACAGATTCTTTTGAATTTCGTTAGCACAAAATTAGCACAATACATAGGCGGGGGAGGGGGTGCCTTTTTGAAATTTGCTGTATTAATGTTGATTGTGATTCACAGCAACACACACGCACACTTTTACCCGCTTATCGATAAATTGCAGATTTGTAAGGAATCCAAACAATATCTAATTACAAATGCCCTGGAGTATTTTATAACCCGAAGATAATTGAAACTTACCGATAATTTTTACTGTCAATTGCTGAGAGTCTTTGATGTCATGATGAACAGATGATTTCAGTTGATTTGACCACTCCTTTTTGTGCAGGTTTATTTTTTTATGTTATATTTCATCCCCGCTTCAGAAAGAACTTTTGACACAAATGGTCGACATTTTTCAGACGGCTTATCGCCACACATTAAATCTAATTTTGCCCCTATCCAATTACATCCATCTTCATTTTCTTCATCAAGTTCAAGAATACCCATAAACATGCAATTCTCACATTCCTCATGTTTTGAAAGCTTGCTGTTAAGTATAAATAGTAA
>CALZGI010000195.1 GCA_945786855.1 Thermodesulfovibrionia bacterium
GCCAGTCGGGGTCATTATGGAGAAGACTACGGTGAAACAGTTCCATGACTCCCTGGACCCGTCCTTTTGCCATGAGTGGAACGGCAATGTAACTGATAAACTTTTCTCCTGCAAAGAGCTTTGAATGTGCAAATCCGTCCATGTAATCTTTCAGGTTAGGAATCGTGACGATGCGGCGTTCCATAGCAGCCCGTCCGGCGTTGCTTTCTCCAAGCCTCAGCTGCGTATATTTTAGAGCACTGGACCGGAAACCTTTACTGATGACGTGTTCCAGCATATGGGTTTTTTTGTTCAGGAGCAGTACGGACGCTGCATCTATGCCCAGCTGTGATATGACCTGGGTGAGAAATACATCGAGGGTGACATTCATGTCGAGACTGCCGATAATGGCCCTGTCAATGGAGCGGAGGGCACTGAGTCTTCCGATCTGATTGTTAATGAGTTCCTGAGTGCGTTTGCGGTCGGTAATATCTCGAATTATGGCGGTAAAGTACTGATCTTCCCGTATGTTCCAGTCCGAAACGGACAGCTCCAGGGGAAACTCACTGCCGTCTTTTCTAAGACCGTATAATTCAACAGTCTTGCCGCTTATGGTGGTTCCCCAGGATTGAATTAACCGGGCAACACCGGACGTATGCCTGTCTCTGTATCGTTCGGGCATGATCTTCGAGACATCCCTGCCCACGACGTCTTCGGCTGAATAACCGAAAATTCTTTCGGAGGAGTGGTTCCAGAATATAATCTCTCCCCGGCTGTCAATATAGATTATTCCATCACTCGCGTTTTCCGCTACAGAACGGAAGCGCTCTTCGCTGTCCTCGATCATATGCTCTGCCATCGCTCTTTTTTCCATTTCCTCGGCGAGTTCATCACGTGCAACAGTGGTCGTCTTCAAGTCCCTTGTCATCTGTGTGAAGACCCGTGCCAGTTGGCCGATCTCATCCTGCGAACTTATCTCCAGCTTGGCATCAAGGTCACCTCCACCCACTTTTGCAGTATAGTCACGCAGTCTCTTGAACGACTTTGTGACATATGCGGAGAGGGAAATGCCCATCAGGATAGCAAGTCCGGTAACTGCGAGGGAAATCAATATCAGGTTCGACCGCAGCGGGGAGAGTGGGGCGAGAATTTCCTTTTTATCGTGTTCCATTCTTAATATCCATCCAAGGCCGCTGTATGGACCGTAACCTGATGAATTGGTATGTGTTACGAGTAACTCTGTGTGCTTGTCATGAGTGCCCCTCTGGTAGTGGTTGCTCGTCCTGCCATGCCCCGGAGAGGGCGACAGGTGGCCCCCTTTCGGGAGCAGATGAGGTGCATCTGCGAAAAACTTCTCGTTCTCTTTTGTAGAGAAAATTAATTTTCCATCCCGCGTTATCAGATGTATATGCATGTATTTATGCTTGTTGTGGATATCCTCCGGCTTTCTGTTCTTCACAATGGATATGAGTTCTTCAATATTGAGGACGGACTTTATGACACCTATGAAATTTCCCTTTTCATCATTGATTTGTATCCCCATCCCGAGGGAGTACATGCCGGCACTGCTGTCATGGGCAATATCCTGAATGGTAAAACCGTCTCTTTTTGCTTCCTGCCACCACTTTTCATCAGCCTGCATGTAGTCGGAAGTTCTTCCCGTCTGGGCAATGTTGACACCATGGATGTTTGTGATGAAAATTTCTCCGAAAACACGGTAACCATGGCTTTTTTCAAAAAAACGCATCTTTTCTCTTAACGCTTCGGACAATCTGTTGTTCATGATGTTTTTCATGAAGGGAGATATGTCCCCATTTGCGAGGGATGTCCATTCCCTGTCTTTTTCTGAAATGTAGGATTGAATATTGCTGATTTTTTCGAATTTCTGATTTGACTGAATTACTGTTTGTCTCAGTAGTTTATTGGAGGCAAATTCCTGCAATATTTCGATTTTGCCCTGCACGTTCCTGTCCATGCTGTCCAGGAGGCCTTCAGCGAAGATGCTGGTGCTGTCTACGAAATACCGTTTCAGCGCTTTTTGGGTAAGGGTGATGGAAAAGTACCCTGTCAGCCATATCATAAGGGCGATAGTCAGGAACCCGATAATTAATTTATGAATTATTTTCATGTGTTTCATCCGCTATTGCCTTAATAATATGGCGTAATGTATATCTGATCTTATCGGCTTCCCGGCGGGTTAACTTTACTGCATGGAATGACGTGCTTCAGATGCTCTGTAAAGCTTACAGGGACAGATGCCGATATATATTCATATTGGCTTCAAGCTGAAAATAGTGAGGCAGGCTATAAAATCCGATGAATTATGACAGGAGGGAATAACGTGATAAAGATAAATGGAACATTGCGATTCTTGGTGACGGCTGGATTAAGCATTGCATATATCCTGATATTCAACGCAACGGCATTCACAGAGGAGTTAAAGGCATTAAGAGGGGATCCCTTCAGTGATCCGTCCTTTGTTCAGGAAATGCCTCCTGAATGGCAACAACAACCCATTCAGTATGATGAAGCTGTTGAGAAGGCTGACCTGGTCGTTTCACTGAATCAGCAGTTTTATCACTTTTTAGAGCCCCTTATCCGTCAGTATGCCGGGGAGAATGAATTGAACATTATTGTGAACAAAGGCACCTGCGGTATTACATCGGGAATGCTGTCAAAGAAAAAAGGTGATATAGGGGGCTTCTGCTGTCCGCCGGCACTGACGGACCGCCTGCCGGGGATCCGTTTCCATACCATCGGTATTCACCCTGTCTCTATCTTAGTACATCCTGATAACCCGGTAGAGAACGTTTCTCTGGATGAGGTGAGGCAGATATTCCAGGGGGATATCTACCGATGGTCTGACGTTGGGGGCCGCAATAAAGCCATATTTGTAATCGGGAGGCTGCACTGTAAGAAGAGACCAGGCCATTGGCGTTTACTCCTTGACAATGAAGATCTTTTTGCCCCGGAACTCCGCACCGTCGGAGCCATAGAGGATATGTACTCTCTTGTATCATCAAATCCTGATGCAATTGGCTACGAAGTTATGTGGCAGGCCCAGAAACAGCACGACAAGGTGAAAGCGTTAAAAATAAACGGCAGACCTCCCGAAGACCTGGGAAATCTCCTTGCGGGCAAATATCCCTTCTACCGCGCCCTTTACCTCACCACATGGGAGGGTAAGCATGTGGAAAATAGTCATGCACAACTGCTCATTGATTATATTACAAGGGAAATTGAGAAGATCGGCAAGCAGATTGGCATTGTCCCGGAAGATGAACTCAGGAAGGCAGGATGGAAATTCAGGGGAGCCGAACTGATCGGTGAACCGGGATAGGACAAGGGCTATAGTATGCCGTACTCAAAACAGAAATTTCTCCATCGATTGCCTCTGACGGTCAAAATGGTACTGTTCACCGTCATTGCCGGACTGGTTATCTGGGTAGTGATGGACCGGCTGACGTCCCGTGCTGCGAAGAATGTGCTTGAGAACCAGCTCTCAGAAGTGCTAAAACAGCAGTCCCAGGAAGACCGGCTTCGCTTTGATCGGTATCTTCAGTCATACCATCAGGTAGCCGAATTGATTGCATCTCAAAAAAAATTCATCGATTACCTGGAAAAGAACAGGTGGTTTCATGACGACGAAGTCACCGTTCTGTATAATGACAAATTTCCGGAGTGGTTTCTCAGCCCCTCTACATTACGTACCCTTGCTATCCCCCGGTATGCTCTCCTGTTTGATGAACAGAAGAGGGTAAGAGAAGTCTATCACAGGCGAGGGCAACAGCTTCCTGATACGCTGCTTTCACCATCGCATATATTATTTGAAAAGAGTATGGATCAGACCCACCTTCTTACAGTCAACGGACTTCCCTATCTTGTTGCTTCAGAGTCTTTGACCAGTGCGGGAGGAAAGGAAATCACTTTAATGCTGTCCTCGCCTCTTGACGAAACCTTTCTTTCCCTTTCACAGGGAGACTTTCCCAATCGTCTTGTTGGCTTGCTCTCCCAAAATGACGATGTTGTTATCACCAGCAATATTCCTGAATTGCTTCCGGCAGGCACACTCATGAGTGAGATTTCAGATCGTTACGTAACAACCGCACGATTTCTGCATGACTATGGGGGCTCAGAGGTCCCCATTCGCTTTACTACCTTCATCTCCAGGAGCACAATTGACGGCATGAGTACAGCTTTTGTTCTGAAAGGGCGTCAACACCGTGCCATAACAGCATTTGTTTTTATCCTCTCTTTTGCTTTGATAATGTTGTGGATTACAAAACGTATAAGCCGTGTTTCCAGACGAGTGGCAGAATTTTCACAGAAGGCCCTGGGAGGGAAGAGTGCGGAGTCGGGCCGCGGCGATAAGTTGCGTGTGCTCGAAGAAAGATTTCAGCTTTTGACAGAAGAGGTTGTAGCATCTCATGAAAAAATAGCGAAAGATGCAGAGGCAAGAGCGACGCGGAAATCTGAAATTGATCAGAAAGAGAGACTTTTCAGGCTTCTCAGGGCTGTTATGGATTCTCTGGAGATAGGCATTCTGATCAGGGACGGTGATGAGCTTCACGCCGCAAACAGAACTATGGTGAACTCCTGTGAGATGTGCGGGGGCTCATCAGAGTTTGAGATCCAGCACGGTGCTGAAGAGGAGCGGGTCATCATGGATGGGGAGGGGAACAGACACGTTTTTCACTTAACAAGCCCTGTTGTTGCCGCCGGGGAGGTAGTTGTTCTGGCTCGGGACATTACAGGCCAGAAAATAATTGAAGACCAGCTCAGACAGTCGCAAAAAATGGAGTCAGTCGGTCAACTGGCAGGAGGTGTCGCCCATGATTTCAATAATTTTCTGACGGCCATAATGGGATACGGGCATTTACTGAAAATGAAACTGGGTGACAGCAGCCCGCTGAAAGTCCATGCAGAACAGATTCTGTCTACATCAGAAAAGGCAGCGTACTTAACTCAGAATCTTCTCGCATTCAGCAGAAAACAGGTCATGAACCCACGTCCCGTCTATTTGAGTGATATTGTAAGAAATGTGGAAAAACTCTTGCCGAATCTGATGAGTGAAGATATAACGATTAAGAGTATATTGAGTGATAACTTCCAGGCAGTGCAGGCAGACCCCGGGCAGATAGACCAGATTA
>CALZGI010000196.1 GCA_945786855.1 Thermodesulfovibrionia bacterium
ACGGGCTGTTGCTCAAACTAAAATCCTTCTATTAATAGAAGCATAATATTTGCTGGCACTTTATTTTTTTCCGAATATTGGACCAATTCAATAATTCAATACATCGAGCACCATATGCAGTAAGAGTTCTTTGGTTTGTTTCCATAGCTACTGCTGGTGCCTTTCTTGTATCTCTTCCATATTTCACTAATACATCTATATTTTGAATTGCTGCTGTAATGTATTCTTGAATCTGTACTCTCCATAACCTTCGCCACCGGGCCCTTTTATATCCATATCGCTTTGCCCTGGCAAATGTTCTCTCCATTAGATGATGCCGCGTTGTGATATCTCTTTTTGATTCTGCGCTTCCTGCCATTGCCCGCATGGTATCAAGTTCATCCTGTCTCATGTGTCTTTTTATTGTCCTGCTTGTTTTACTCTTCGTACAATGTCGCCGCAATTCGCATTGTCCACATTCTTTTATTGATCCGGCATATTCTACGCTATCACGGGGCTTGTGAACCTTCCTTCGTTTCAAACGTTTCCCTCCCGGACACTCATATGTGTCACTTTCCTTATCATAGAGAAACCTGTTATCTGAATATATTTCACTCCGCAAACCACTCTTTTGCTGTTTCTTTTTCAGGTCAGGTATGTGTGCCTTTATCCCTCTGTCATGGCAGCTCAGATAATTTTTGATCGTTCCGTATTTGCTGTCTCCCACTATTGTCTTTGCTGCTGTCTCTGTGTTTTCTTGATGTGAGTCTATTAATGCATTCATCCGGTGTGCTTCGTTTACATCTCCTGTTGTTACCTCTGTTGCGGTTATTATCTCCGCTGCCGTATCTACTGCACGATGCGTATGATAGCGAAGTTTCGTCTTGCCTACCCGGACTATTGATGCTTCAGGATCTGTCGTGGAGATATAGCGGTTGTTCATTTTTCGGTGATTTCTGGTTTCCTTCCGTGGGTCCTCTTCTATATCCAGTCGCTTTTCCAGTTCCTGATAACTTTTATTCAAATATCGTTTTAACGATTGTGTATCTACGACCGAGTTATTCGATGCGTCTGCATCTACTAAACTGGAATCAACAAAAATCTTACTGCCATCAACTAATCCTGCCTCCACACACTGCCATACTATCATTTCAAAGAATCTCTTGAATGCCTCTACTCCCCACTTCGTCCTCGCCTTTGACAATACACTGTGATTCGGCATGTCTGTATCTAAGTCATAGCCGAGAAACCATAACCAATCCAACCTCTCAGGCAATGTATCCATCAATTCACGTTCAGATCTGACATTGTAAAATACCAGCAACAACATCAGTTTCAATATAATAGGGGGTGGTACCGATACATTCCCGTTGCTTCCGTACTTGTCTTTTACCTCGTTATAGATGAATTCAAAATCAATGACTTCATCTATGTTCCTTAATGGATGATTCCTTCTTACTCTTTTATCAAGAGTAATCCCCGTATAAAATAATTTCTCCTGAGGTGGTGGCTGTTGGCCCATCATAGGCAGTCTTTCTCCTTTTTAATAATTATGATGGGCTTTATTATATCAGTTTTTGTGCGCTGGTTTGGGCAACAGCCTGTGTAGGCCTGACACCATCTACTGTTGCCGGATAAAATATTTTAATATGAAGTAAAGGTTTTATGCTAATAAGGTACAATGTATCAACGTATCAGGATCTGGAGTCATTTCATAATTTTATGATTGAGTTACAAAATGTCACCAAAACATTTGGCCGGACACGGGCACTGACGTCTGTCACGCTCACATGCGGCGGCGGCAAAACAACGGTATTAATCGGCCCGAGCGGCTGCGGCAAGTCCACGCTGCTTCGTCTCATCATCGGGCTGACAGAACAGGACAGCGGCACGGTTGAGTTCGAGGGAATGCCTGTAGCACGCAACACGGTATTGGCTCTCCGCAGAAAAATGGGATATGTCATTCAGGAGGGTGGTCTTTTCCCGCATTTGACAGCCCGCCAGAATATTACGCTCATGGCGGGCTACCTGAAATGGAGTGCTGACCGTATTGAAGCTCGTTTGAATGAACTGCTCGAACTTACCCAGTTTCCCCGCGACGGTCTCAACCGTTTTCCGGTGCAGCTGTCCGGAGGCCAGCAGCAGAGGGTGAGCCTCATGCGGTCTCTGATGCTTGATCCGAGCGTTCTTCTCCTTGATGAACCCCTCGGGGCACTGGATCCCATGATTCGGGCGGATCTTCAGAAAGAGTTGAAAGACATTTTTCAGGCCCTGAAAAAAACGGTAATTCTCGTTACGCATGATATTGGAGAAGCATGTTTTTTCGGCGATGAGATTGTTTTGTTCCGGGAGGGCGTCATAATCCAGAAAGGGACTCCTGAAGACCTGGTTTTTTCTCCGAAGGACCCATTTGTCACCCAGTTTATTAACGCCCAGCGCAGCCCTCTTGAAAGTGTGAGGGCAAAGCGACCATGAACATGATCAGAAATTGTTTCCCTCTTATCTGCATCCTTTATATGACAACCCTGTGTACGCCACCTGTTTTATATGGCGAAGAATCCGTCACCGTAACGATAGGGTCAAAAAAATTTACTGAATCCGTAATCCTGGGAGAGATTGTCTCACATCTTGCTGAAGACATAGCGCTGAAGCCGGTCCACCGAAGGGAGCTGGGAGGCACCCGTGTTCTCTGGAGTGCCCTGTTGAAGGGGGAAATAGACATATACCCGGAATATACCGGCACCATAAGCAGGGAAATTTTCGCGGGACTCGGAATAGAGAGCGAAGAGGAAATTCGCCGTGCCCTTGCCGAAAAGGGTATTCGGATGACCGGTCCGTTGGGATTCAACAACACATATGTGATAGGCATGAGGCCTGAAAAGGCCAAGAAGCTCGGGATCCGAAGGATCTCTGATCTGCAGAATCATCCTGAACTAAGCCTGGGTTTTGGAAATGAATTTATGGCCCGTGGAGACGGCTGGCCGAGCCTGAAAGATCGCTACTCCCTGCCCCAGAAGGATGTGCGCGGAATGGATCATGATCTTGCATACCGCGGACTCCAGAGCGGTGATATAGACGCGATGGACCTTTATGCGACCGATGCTGAAATCCAGTATTACAAGCTTCAGACGCTGACAGATGACTTAAGGCATTTCCCTGCATATAACGCCCTGATTCTTTATCGTGATGATCTGAAAGCCCGCGCGCCACGGATTGTGTCTGCCCTTTCCCGCCTTGAAGGATTAATTTCTGAGCCGGAAATGATAGCGATGAATGCGAGAGCCAAACTGGACAGAATACCGGAATCCAGAATTGCCGCTGATTTTCTTTCTGCCCGCTTATCGTTAGATGCAGAGGCGCGTGG
>CALZGI010000197.1 GCA_945786855.1 Thermodesulfovibrionia bacterium
CCAGTAAGCTCCACGCTTTTCATTATCGGTGCTGTAACACTGGGTATCAGAGGATACAATAGACGGAAATAATAAGCGGCTGACTAGGCTGGGGAAATATCTTTCGAAAAAAGGAAGCAGTAATCATACTGCTTCCTTTTTTGTTGTGTCCGGCACATTCGATAACTTTAGGATGTGCAGTGTTCGTATGACTAAAATCATGTTTAACAGTAATTATGAGGTTGTATAATGAAAATAGAGAAAAAATAAATTTAAGATGGAGAATGAACAAATGAAGAATAAATCATTCATGAATAAAATGGTTGTTTTCATAGCATCAGCATGTATAGCTTCGATGACACTGTCGTGCGCAACTTACAAATCATTGAAAACGGAGCGAACAGGTGAGCGGGATCTTAGCGGCACATTCTCTGTAATTTATTATGGATATACCTATGCCAATGACCCCAAGGCAATTGCGGTGTTAGACATTGAGGGTGATGAATTCACCTTTCAGCCCTATGCCAGCGACTTTGAATTTGAAATCAGATCGGGAGTCCCTTCTGAGAAGGCGCTCCCCTATGCGCATAGTTTTGTCGGAAGGCACAGTTATTTCTTTAATTCACAGGTCAGAAAGATCTTTGCAGAGAGTGGCCAGGTTATCGGTTATGAAGTAAGGCCTCTTTTTCATGTCGCAGCGTTCGGGCAGAATGATATTCTGGATGTTGATTACTGGACAGAGGAAGAGACTGTTTATGTATCTATGGATATGAAGGAGCATGTCAAAAAGAGGTTTTTCTACAGGAGCAACAACGATTAGCTAACATTGTTATGCATGTTAGCAGTGTAGCAGGCATATCTCAAGAACGTATTGAATGCAGCGAGATGTATATTTAATAAAGTATCTTTCTCGCATGTAACAACACGATGTGTTTCTGAAGACCATTCTGCAGGAGTCGCTGACAATGCGTACTTTCGACATACCTGCTACACTGCGTATGTCCGGTTGCATAGTTTTAACAGACAGAGATTATCTGTAGACTGCTCCTCCCCGATCATATCCCTGTGCCGTAATATTCAAGAATTTACTTTATGATCCGTTTGCGCATCAGTCTGAACGGGTAGGGTGCGAGCAGTGCTGCGGCAGCCAGAAGCCATATTATATCTCCAGCAGCAGCCCCTATTGATCCTGCTGCGAAGGAGCGGCAGACGTTGACGAGGTGGTACAGAGGAGTGAAATAGGCAATTTTGGCAACAACGGGAGGGAGTGTGTCGAGGGGGAAGAATATTCCTGAGAAAAGAAAGCTCGGCGTTACCAGCAGGGTGAAAAAATAACTGAATGAATCAATCCCCGGCACTACTGCAACGGCAATGACTGCTGTCTCTGCAAAGATAAGTCCGCTGAGAAATAACAGGGGAACGGCAAGAAATATCATAGAGGAATCGACAAGTCCAAAAGCTGATATTACGAGCGCGACAATTGTGCCGTACAGCATGCTTTTTGTTGCACCCCACATAAGCTCACCGGCCACAAGGTCACTGATATGAACGGGAGTCGCGAGGATGGCATCGAAGGTTTTTTGATAGGTCATTCGTACATAGGTGCCGTAGGTGCATTCTGAGACTGTTGCAAACATTGATGAAGAGGCCATAATGCCGGGAGCAATGAAATTCATATAAGGCGTCCCGTTGATCTCTTTCACAAATGCCCCCATACCAAAACCCAGGGCCACCAGATAGAGCATGGGTTCCACAAAGTTAAATACGATGCTTGACTTGTAAAGCTTCGTGTAGACCGTCAGGTTTCTCTGCCATACTCGGTAGGCGCTCTTTATTCTCATGTTCTCTTCCGGTATTCTGAATTCATTCACTATCCTTCAGGGCTTTCCCCGTCAGTTTCAGGTACACATCTTCCAGATTTCCGCTGTATGTCTCCATAAGATGGGCCGGTGAATCTACGGTTATAATGCTCCCTGAATCCATGATTGCCACCCTGTCGCAGATCCTTTCAGCTTCTTCCATGTAATGAGTTGTCAATATTAAAGTTATACCTTCTGATTTGAGCTTGCCCAGCTGATTCCAGACAGAAATCCTGCTGTGAGGATCAAGTCCGGTTGTCGGCTCATCAAGAATTATAATTTCAGGATTATTTATAAGTGCCCGCGCAAGAAGGAGTCGCCGCTGCATGCCTCCCGAAAGATCTTTGATATTTACATGGGATTTTTCCCGCAATTCTATAAAATCCAGCAGATCATGTGCACGCAATGATGCTGTTTTTCCCGGAATATCGAAATACCGGGCATAAACAGTAAGGTTTTCGAGCACCGATAGGTCAGGATCCAGGTTGTTGTCCTGGGGCATGACGCCTATGCGTGATTTTATTGTACGTGACTGTGCCGTTACATCCAGATCAAACACTTTCACGTGTCCTGATGAAGGGGGCATGAAACAGTAGATAATACCCATTACGGTAGTTTTCCCGGCGCCGTTCGGACCGAGAAAACCGAAACACTCCCCCTTTGAAATTGTGAAGCTGATATTATTGACAGCGATTAATTCACCATATTTCTTGCAAAGGCCCTGCGCTTCGGCAATATTCATGGAGGTAATTATACCATCTTTTACAGAGGGGATTGCGCAGATGAAGCTACGGGATGCGAAGGATATCAGGAAATGTCGATTTCGATTTCATTGGGGTTTGTCTTTTTCTTCAGATAATTCTTGATTAATTTTTTAATCGGCTCCCTTGAAACGGGTATGACTAAGAGGAACCCGATCACATCGGTAAAGAACCCGGGGGTCAGAAGAAGTGCTCCCGCTACTAATATCATGGCACCGCTGATTAAGTCATCGCCGGGGAATGTTCCTTCCTGCATATTTTTCTGTATGCGCATAACGACCCCTGTCCCCTCAGACCTGACCATATGGGCCCCGACCAGTGCGGTCAGTATTACAATGACGACGGTATTGAAAATTCC
>CALZGI010000198.1 GCA_945786855.1 Thermodesulfovibrionia bacterium
CTCCATTTTTTTACTCCACAATATCCAGTTTTATCCCGAGTTCCTGCAGTTGTTTATCATCAACTTCCGAGGGAGCATTACTGAGGGGGCAGACCGCTTTCTGGGTCTTCGGAAAGGCAATAACATCCCTGATTGATTTTGCTCCGGTCATGATCATCACAAGCCGGTCAAGGCCCAGTGCCAGTCCGCCGTGGGGCGGGGCGCCATATTCAAGCGCTTCAAGGAGAAAACCGAATTTCAGGGTTGCCTCCTCGGGGCTTATATTCAAAAGCTGAAACATCCGGTCCTGCATCTTTTTGTCATGAATACGAATGCTGCCGCCGCCGATTTCGTATCCGTTTAAAACAATATCATAGGCCTGGGCCCTTATTTCTGAACGTAGGGGCAATTCATGAATTGCCCCTACAGGATCAATTGAAAAGAATTTCTCTCTATCCTCTTCCATCGGCGCGGTAAAAGGGTGGTGCATGGCTTCATATCTCTTTTCATCTTCGTTCCATTCGAAAAGCGGGAAATCAGTAATCCATGCAAATTTATAGACGCCGTCTTTAATCAGATCAAGCCGTCTTCCCATTTCATTTCTGAGCCGCGCAAGACAGTCATTTGCTACATCCTCTTTATCGGCAACGAACAGCAGGAGGTCTCCTTCTTCTGCTTCAAATCTCTCGACAAGCGCCTTTAACGTTTCTTCAGGGAAAAACTTTGCAATCGGTGATTCAATCGCGGCCTTCACCTTCATCCACGCAAGGCCCTTTGCTCCGAACCCCTGGACCTCTTTTGTCAGATCATCGAGGTCTTTCCTGGAGTAGCCTGCGAGCCCCTTTGCATTCAGCCCCTTGACGATACCCCCGTTACTCACAGTGTCGAGGAAGACTTTGAAAGATGAGTCCTTGACAATGTCGCTCACGTTCCTCAATTCCAGCCCGAAACGTAAATCAGGCTTGTCACTCCCATATTTTTCCATGGCTGCGTCATGAGTCAGGTGCTGAAAAGGTTCTGTATGTTCAATGACGTTAGTATCTTTAAACACTCTGAGAATCATATCTTCAACCACCGCCATGACGTCTTCTCTTTTCACAAATGACATCTCAAGGTCCACCTGGGTAAATTCAGGCTGCCGGTCTGCCCTCAGGTCTTCATCGCGGAAACACCTGACTATCTGATAGTACCGTTCCAGACCGGACACCATGAGGATCTGCTTAAATATCTGGGGTGACTGGGGAAGCGCAAAAAATTGTCCCGGGTTGGTCCTGCTCGGCACAAGATAGTCACGGGCTCCCTCAGGGGTGCTCTTCGTGAGTACCGGTGTTTCGATATCAAGAAAGTCGCTGCTGTCCAGGTAGTTCCGGATGGCCCGCACGGCCCTGTGGCGAATAATAAGGTTTTTCTGTATAACCGGCCTCCTCAAATCGAGATAGCGATACCGGTACCTCAGTGATTCAGATGCATCGGTTTCATCATCTACCATAAAAGGGAGGGGCTTGCATTCATTCAGAATTGTGAGATTTTTTACGACCACTTCAACTTTTCCCGTCGGGATCGAGAGATTTACCGTGCCTTCAGGCCGTTCGCGGACATCACCTTCAACCTGAATGACAAATTCATTTCTTATTTTATGGGCAGCCTTATGAATTTCAGCATCAATTTCAGGACTGAATACAATCTGCACTATTCCGCTCCTGTCCCTGAGATCAATAAATACAACGCCTCCATGGTCCCGCCACTTGTTCGTCCACCCGACTATTGTTATTGTTGACCCTATGTCTTTTTCGTTTACTTCACCGCATGAATGTGTTCTCACGTTTATGCCCTGCCTTTTATATTCATAGTTTCATCCCTGAGTTTCTCAACTTCATCAGGGGTAAGATAACGGAATTCGCCGGGCTTCAGGTTCACCAGGGAGAGACCGTTTATCCTGATCCTGATAAGCCGGGAGACAGGATGGCCGACATGCTGAAGCATCCTCCGCACCTGCCTCTTTTTTCCTTCATGTATGGTTATGTCTATCCAGGAATTGGCCTTTAAATTTTTCACCCTTTTGACCTTTGCGGGTGCCGTCATGCCGTCTTCAAGCCTGACCCCTTTTTCCAGCTTCTGTATATCACTGTCCTGAAGATATCCATCTATCTTGGCCCGGTATGTCTTGGGGATTTTATGTGCCGGATGGAGCACGGCGTTTGTCAGCTCACCGTCATTGGTGATAAGAAGCAGCCCCTCAGAATTGAAATCAAGCCTGCCCACAGGATACACCCGTGCCTTGACGCGCTTCAGAAAATCCTTCACCTTCGGTCTCCCGTCCGAATCATCGGCAGCGGTCAAACAATTCACCGGCTTGTTAAAAAGCAGATACACTTTCTGTTCTGCTTTATTGATAAGCTTGCCCCTCACTTTAATATGGTCCCGCGCAAGGTCGGCCTTCATACCGATTGTAGCAGTCTCTCCATTTACGCGTACCAGCCCCTCGAGAATCATCTCTTCAGCCTTCCTTCTCGAGGCTATACCGCACTGTGACAGAATTTTCTGAATCCGCTCTTCCATTGGGTTGCATCTCATAACTATATAATTGCAGAACATTAATAGTATCACAAAAGGCGGGCAATTGGGAAACAGCACGGCCTCAGCCTGATTTCCGAGGCAGAACCCCGGAGGCCGGGTGCTACTCCCACTCTATCGTTGCAGGGGGTTTCCCCGAGATGTCATAGGCTACCCGGGAGACACCATCCACTTCATTGATGATCCTGCGCGACACATGGTCAAGGAAGTCATAGGGCAGATTGGTCCAGCGAGCCGTCATAAAGTCAACGGTCTCTACGGCACGAAGAGCGACAACATAATCATAGCGCCGGTTATCACCGATCACACCAACGGACCGAACGGGAAGAAACACCGCAAAGGCCTGACTGGTCTTGTCATAGAGGTTCCACTTTCTTAATTCACTGATGTATATATCATCTGCACGTCGCAGGAGATCAGCATATTCTTTTTTCACCTCGCCTAGAATGCGAACACCCAGTCCCGGTCCGGGGAAGGGATGGCGATAGACCATATCATAAGGCAGTCCAAGCTCCATGCCGATTGTGCGGACTTCATCCTTAAAGAGTTCCCGCAAGGGTTCAAGGAGGTCGAGGTTCATATCTTCCGGAAGCCCCCCCACATTATGGTGGGACTTGATGACCTTGGCCTTTCCTGTCTTCGCCCCCGCCGACTCGATGACATCAGGGTAGATCGTCCCCTGTGCCAGCCAGCGGGCGTTCCGGAGCTTTGCTGCCTCTTCTTCAAAAACCTTGACAAAGGCATGTCCGATAATCTTCCTCTTTTTTTCAGGATCGGACTCGCCTTTCAGGGCATTCAGAAAACGCTGCTCTGCATCGACACGAATGACCCGTATTCCCATATGCCTGGCAAAGGTCTCCATCACCTGATCGCCCTCGTTCAGGCGGAGCAGTCCGTTATCGACAAATACACAGGTCAGCTGCTCCCCGATAGCACGATGGAGCAGGGCGGCAACGACGGAGGAGTCAACCCCGCCTGAAAGACCGAGCAGGACTTCATCATCTCCTATGCGGGCGCGTACCTGATTGACGCTCTCTTCAATAATACTTGACGGGTTCCAGAGAGAACTGCACCCGCAGATTTCATGGACAAAACGGTTCATTATTCTGTCTCCCTGCCGGGTGTGGGTAACCTCGGGATGGAACTGCAGACCGTAATACTTCCGTGATTCATCAGCCATACCTGCCAGCGGCGCGTTATCAGTCTCGGCAATGACCGAAAACCCCTCGGGGAGTGCAGACACACGGTCTCCATGACTCATCCACACATCGAGCAGCCCGTACCCCTCAGGCGATGTATGGTCCTCAATATTATCCAGCAGCCTTGAATGCCCCCTGGCACGGACCTGGGCATAACCGTATTCATGATGGTCTGCCGATTCCACCTCTCCTCCCAGCTGTAACGCCATTGCCTGCATACCGTAGCAGATCCCGAGAACCGGAACTGCAAGATCAAAAACAGCCTGAGGTACGCGGGGCGTGTCCCCTGAAGTTACAGTGTCGGGGCCTCCGGAGAGGATGATCCCCTTAGGCGAAAGGCTGCGAATTTCGTCCTCACCGATATCATAGGGATATATCTCACTGAATACTCCCGCTTCTCGAGCACGCCGCGCAATAAGCTGGGTGTATTGTGAACCAAAATCCAATACTAATATTTTTTCTTTGAATCCCATTCCTTCCCTTTTCCAGGTCTATAGTGTGTCTGGTGCACACCGATACAATTTCAATGTTTATCGAGATGAGAGGAATACAGGTATTGTCGAATTATTTATTCTGATATCCTTCCGAAATAGTAACTACCGA
>CALZGI010000199.1 GCA_945786855.1 Thermodesulfovibrionia bacterium
GCAATATGTATTTCCGTCGGGCAAACTGTCAGTTGATCCCAGAAGCAAAGAGGTCAGGCGACATCATATTCATGAAAATTCATTGCAGAGATCAGTTAAAAAGGCATCGATTGATTCAGGAATTACAAAGAAAATAACCTGCCACGCCCTCCGCCACTCCTTCGCCACCCACCTTCTCGAAAGCGGCTACGACATCCGCACTGTCCAGGAACTCCTCGGCCACGCCGATGTGTCGACAACCATGATTTATACCCATGTGCTGAACAAGCCGGGGCTTGCGGTGAAGAGTCCGGTTGATTAAAGGCAGGCTAGAGGCGATAGGCTAGAGGCGATAGGCAATAGGCGATAGGCGATAGGCGATAGGCGATAGGCAATAGGCTAGAGTCAATAGGCAATAGTCGATAGGCAATAGGCGATAGGCAATAGGCTTTAGGCTATGGGAAATGATAACGGTGTGCGAAAGGATACATGTTATGGGGAAGAACGGATTTAAAGATTTGTTGATCTGGCAGAAGGCGAAAGATCTTGCTGTCCATATTTATAATGAGACTGCCTCCGGTGATATCAGTCGTGATTACGGTTTAAAGGATCAGATCCGGCGCAGTGCAGTAAGTATTGCAAGTAACGTCGCTGAAGGAGACGAACGCGATACGGACAAGGAAGCTGTACGGTTCTTTTATATTGCAAAGGGGTCTCTTGCTGAATTAAGAACGCAGATGCAGATTGCATATGAGATTGGATATGTAAATGACAACATATATATAAATTTTGAGAGAGAATTTGAAATATTGGGGAAGATGATCGGGAAATTGATAAAGATTAGAAAGATAGGCTAGAAGAAAAGACAACAGCAGGCAAGGGGCGATAGGCTAGAGGCTATAGGGAAAGACAAAAAAGACTAGGGAAAAGAAGTTTTTTTCTCATCGCCCCTGGCCCATTGCCCCTCGCCCGTCATTAGTCGTTCGTCGTTATCCTTTTTCTATTTTAACCGCACAGGCCTTATACTCCGGCGTATCCGTGATCGGGTCTCTGTGTTCCGATGTCAGAACATTCGTTAACGTTTCAGGATAATGAAATGACATGAATACAACTCCCTTCTGCGAGCGGTCTGTCACTTTCGCCTTCCCCCGCACAGTCCCCCTTCTGGATGAAACTTTTATATAATCGCCATCATTGATCTTCAGTTTCCCCGCATCGGCAGGAGATATTTCGATCAGTTCTTCCGGTGCCAGTTCCTTGATCCCTGCCGACCTTCTCGTCATGGAGCCGTTATTGTAGTGTTCCCGGATTCTGCCGGTAATCAGGCTATAGGGATACTCCCTGTCCGTCTCTTCTCCCGGCCCTTTATGGTCAAGGGCAACAAACCGGGCCAGCCCCCCTGGCCTCTCAAACACATTCTTATACATGATAGCAGTTCCGGGATGGTCCTTTGTCGGGCAGGGCCACTGAAGACTCTCCCTTTCAAGCCGTTCATAACTGATACCTCCATAGTTCGGAACGAGCCGCGCTATCTCATCCATAATCTCTGAAGGATGATTGTACTTCATGGGGTATCCCATCCTGTTCGCAACTGAACAGATGACCTCCCAGTCTGCCATTCCGGCCACAGGTTCAATCGCCTTTCTTATACGCTGGACCCTCCTCTCACCGTTTGTGAAGGTACCGTCTTTTTCCGCAAAGCTCGCTCCGGGAAGTATGACATCGGCAAACTTGGTTGTCTCTGTATGAAATATGTCCTGGACAACGAGAAAATCAAGGGACCCAAGGGCCTTCCAGACCCTGCTGATGTTCGGATCGGTCTGTGCCTGGTCTCCTCCGAGGATGAACAGGCCCTTCATTTTCCTCTGAATAGCCTGATCAAGCATCGCCGGGAACTTGAGGCCGGGCTCTGCCTGTATGGGGACTTCCCACTCTTTTTCAAACTTGCGCCGTACGTCGGGGTCGGAAAGCTGCTGGTATCCCGGAAGCAGGTTCGGATAGGGGCCGAGATCTGAGGCGCCCTGGACATTATTCTGCCCGCGCAGCGTGTTTACTCCCGTAGATTCCCTGCCGATCTGGCCGCACACAAGGGCGAGGTTCGCTATTGCTATTGCTCCTTCTGTTCCCGTCCTGTGCTCTGATACACCAAGTCCGTAGAGTATCATTGATTTCTTTGATTGCGCATAGATGCGGGCTGCATCATAGAGAGCCTCCGGTGATACTCCCGTAATCTTATGGACAGTGCGGGGGTCATATTCAAGGACTTTCTTCTTGAGCTCTTTGAATCCTTCGGTCCTTTTTGCGATGAACTCTTTATTTTCCCATCCTTCCTGAAGGATGATATGAATAAGACCGTTCAGGAGTGCAATGTTCGTACCCGGTTTCTGATTAAGCCACACGTCCGCTTTTTCAGCAAGCCAGATTTTCCGGGGATCGGCAACGAGCAGTTTTGCGCCTTTGCGAAGAGCTTTTTTTACATGGAGCGATACGATAGGATGCCCCTCAGTAGTGTTGGACCCGATAATAAAGATCGTTTCCGCGTCTCCTATCTGGTTGAAAGAATTTGAGGCGGCCCCTGTTCCGAAACTTGTGGCCAGACCGGCCACCGCGGGAGCGTGTCAGACACGGGCGCAGTTATCAATATTGTTTGTCAGAAAGGCGGTGCGTACGAATTTGGCAAAGAGATAGTTCTCCTCATTCGTGCAGCGGGCGGAAGAATAGCCCCCCACGGAATCGGCACCGTATTTTTTTATCAGAGACTTGAACTTTGTGGCGACAAAGTCCAGGGCCTCGTCCCAGGAGGCTGTATAAAATTTGTCCCCTTTTCTGATCAGGGGGAACTGTATCCTTTCGAAACTGTGTATAAACTCATAGCCGTACCGTCCCTTGATGCACAGGTTCCCGTGGTTGACAGGGGCATCAAGGGCAGAGGTCACTTTCACTACTTTCCCGTTTTTCACATTCAGGTCAAAGTTGCACCCCGTTCCGCAATAGGGACAGGTTGTTCTGACCTTTGTCAGCTCATAGTCACGTCCTTTCCCTCTTCCTCTCTTATCTGTCAGGGCGCTGGTCGGACAGGTTGACACACATTGTCCGCAAAACTCGCAGTTGTCCAGTGTCCGCGGTTTTTTGAATGATGTCTCCGGGATAGAGTGAAACCCTCTTCCGGAGATCTCAATGGTCCCTGCCATGACAACTTCATTACATATCCTGACACACCTGCCGCAGAGCACACACTTATTGGGTTCGAATGTGATAAAGGGATTGTCTTCTCTTATGGGCAGGTCCCACTGCTCTCCTGCAAAGCGGCTCCCGTCCACTTTATACTCGTAGGAGAGGTTCTGAAGCGTGCACTTTCCCGTTGCTTCGCACCGCATGCAGTCTGATGGATGGTTGGAGAGCAGAAGTTCTAAAATGTTCGCCCTGATTTTCCTGATCGATTCAGTGTCAGTCAATATTTCCATGTTGTCAGCGACCGGTGTCGTGCAGGCAGGGAGGGCCCGGGGAACGCCCCGTACATGGACGATGCACAGCCGGCAGCCGCCATAGGGCTCAAGTCTTTCGTCGTGACAGAGGGTGGGAATATAAATATCTGCCCTTTTTGCTGCTTCCAGAATCGTCTCGTGGGGTACACAATCGACCTCAGTGCCATTGATGCTTATTTTCCATTTAGTGTCTGACACGGGGACCTCCCGATGGGTTCATCAATTCCATAAATAATCCACCATCTTGATAAACTTGTCATTCATGCTGCGGACAATCTGGCTGATCTCGATCGCAAGATCACGAACGATTTTATAGGCCGTCTTCGGGTTCTTCTCAAGAAACTTGTCCATGTCCGCCTTTTTTATAATAAGAATTTCGCTCTTCTTCAGAGCTTCCGCGGATGCCGAGTGAGAACGACCGTCAAGGAGAGAAAGTTCACCGATAAAGTTATTTTTATTGAGCACCGATAAAACCTGTCTGTCGCCATCCTTTGTCCTTCTCGATATCTTTACTTTCCCTGTCATAATGACGTGAAGCCCCTGTTCAGCGTCCCCTTCTTCCCAGATAACGGCGCCCTTACGAAATGTCTGTTTTTTCACTATTTTCGATACTTTTTTCAGCTCATCGTCTGACAGGTCCTGAAATAAACTTATTTTTCTCAGTTGATCCAATGTAGGCATAAAACCCTCCCAGGCTATCGAATCACATTATTGCGTCAAAAGGGCACGCATCATAACATGCACCGCACCGCACGCATTTCGATTTATTTATTGCAGCTGCTTGTCTCTTTTCCCAGTTGATGGCTTCAGAAGGACATACCCGGCAGCATTTACCGCACATTTTGCAGAGGTCATTGCTGACGGTGTACCGGCGCAGTGATCTGCATGCATTCGCCGGACAACGCCCCTCTCTGATATGGGCTTCATATTCGTCCCTGAAGAAATTAATTGTTGAGAGAACAGGATTGGGAAGGGACCGTCCGAAGCCGCAGAGCGATGATTGGTGTATGCTGTTGCCAAGCTCAAGCAGCAGGTCAATGTCTTCCTCTTTCCCGTTCCCTTCAGTTATGCGGGTGAGAATTTCGAGCACCCGCTTGGAACCGATTCTGCAGGGCACACATTTGCCGCAGGATTCGCTTTCCATAATGGAAATGAAGTACTTTGTCATGTCAACCATGCAGGTGCCTTCGTCCATGACAACCATGCTGCCGGAACCCATGATCGACCCAATGCTGACCAGCGACTCATAATCCACGCGCATATCGATATGCGATGAGGGGATACAGCCGCCGGTGGGACCTCCCGTCTGCACCGCCTTCAGTTTCCGGTTCTTCCGCTCCATGCCGCCGCCGATATCGTAGATGACCTCCCGCAGCGTAATGCCGATGGGAACTTCTATCATTCCCGTATTTTTTACGGCACCGGTCAGGGCAAATACTTTTGTCCCTGCGCTCTTCTCTGTACCAATGTCGGCATACCATGAAGCGCCGTTTCGCATGATGAAGGGGATATTGGCAAGGGTCTCCACATTGTTGATCGCAGTCGGTTTTCCCCAAAGCCCCTTGTTGACCATGAACGGGGGCTTGGCGCGGGGCACGCCCCTTTTCCCCTCTATGGAAGCAACGAGGGCGCTTTCTTCACCGCCGATAAATGCACTGGCGCAGAGTTTGACCTCTATGTCAAAGTCAAATCGCTTATTGAAAATATTTTTGCCGAGATATCCCTTTTCGCGGGCCTGTTCGATCGCTGCCCCGACCCTTTCCCTGGTGAGGGTATATTCCTTGCGTGTATAGATAATGCCGGTATGGGCTCCTATAGCAAAGCCGCCGATAATGAGGCCCTCAATTATCGCGTGGGGATTGCCCTCAATGACGGCCCGGTCCATAAAGGCGCCGGGAGCACTTTCAAAGGCATTGCAGATAATATACTTTTCATCTCCCCGGGCCCTGCTGCAGAATTCCCACTTCAGTCCTGTCGGGAACCCCCCGCCGCCTCTTCCCCGGAGTCCCGCTTCCTTGACCTCCTGAATGACTTCAAAGGGATCAAGGTTCAGGGCTTTTCTCGCCCCCCGGTAACCGCCGACCCTCATATATGCACTGATGTCTTCCGGGTCTATTTTGCCGCACTGGCTCAGAATAACCTTTGACTGCTCTTCATGAAACGCATAATAATCAGGGCCGACCAGCCATTCCTTCACCGGCTCGCCCTCGATAATATGCTCTTTCACAATGCGGGAAACATATTCAGGCTTTACGTTCTGATAGGTATGCCGCTCGTCACCAAGAATTACATCGACAAGGACGTCCCGTGAACAGAACCCTCTGCATCCCGTCTTATTGACATTTTTTTTCTCAACTCCGGGATTCAGCCTGTTGGCCTTCAGCGCCCTGTAAAAGGCATTGATAACATCCTGGCTGCCGGCAGCAAGTCCGCCTGAGCCGACACAGACCCTGATGGCAAAGCGCTTTCCCCGGCTGCGTCCCCATTTCGTGATTCCCTTGCCGGACCGCGGGGGAGCTATTTCTGTCTTTGTCCTGCCTCCAGCTCCTTTTATCGCTGTTTGTTCTGTTGTTTTACTCATATTCACGCAAGATTTCCTCTGCCTTATCGGGGGCCACATTGCCATAGGCTTTCTTCCCGACAGTGACCACGGGCGCTATGCTGCACGCTCCCACGCAGGAACCCTTCTGGACGGTGAACTTTCCGTCTTCAGAAGTGTCTTCTCCGTCAGCGATCTTGAGATCGGTCTTCAGTTTTTCGATGATGCTCTCTGAGCCTTTGACATAGCAGGCAGTGTCGCAGCAGGTGGTGATTATGTGCTTGCCCCTCGGTTTGAGGTAAAACTCTTCGTAAAAGGTGGCGATACCAAAGAAGCTGCTGGCCGGGATGTTCAGTGTATTGGAAAACCAGTTTACCGCGTCTTCGGGAATATAGCCGAATGTGTCCTGCATATCCTGGAGAATCGTCGTTACATTTCCATTTTCATTATGATATTTGTCCAGGATTTCCCGGCACCTTCTTTTCATCATGTTCCACCCCGTTCTTCATGATAGTATGAGACATACAGAATTGCCCGTATTAACCATATGGAGACTTATTTTATAGGAACCTATCCTTTCAAATCAATTGGATATAGATCGATAAGGAAATTTAATTAACAGAAAGCGGAAATCACCCGGGAAAAGACCGCGATTTCCCTTATCACCCCCGCACAAGGGGATGTTTCACAGACTGGTTGTTCTGAGCAGAACGAACCGTATTTTCCAGGAGTATGGCAATGGTGACCGGGCCGACACCTCCAGGGACAGGCGTTATGAATGATGCTTTCCCGCTGACGGAATCAAAATCCACATCCCCCACAATCGAACCGTCTTTCAGCACATTGATTCCGATATCGACGACCACGGCTCCGTCCTTGACCATATCTGCAGTTATCAGGCCCCGTATTCCGGTAGCTGTACAGATAATGTCCGCCTGTCTGGTAAAGTATGCCAGGTCTGCTGTTGCTTTGTGGCAGACCGTCACCGTCGCTTCTTTTGCAAGAAGCATCAATGAAAGAGGCTTGCCGACAGCAAGGCTTTTCCCAATGACAACTGCATGCTTCCCCTTAATGTCTATGGTGCTGTCTTCAAGAAGCCGTATGACCCCGAAGGGAGTGCAGGGCAGAAAGCTCGGCACAGAACTCTTTGAGTCATGGGTGTAGAGAGAATCATAATCTCCTGTTTTGAAAATCTGGAAGGTGGACTCATCGGCAGCGAGCTTTCCCACCGACAGCGACCCAAGCCCATCCACATCTTTCTCAGAGATTATCTCATTCACAACATGCCGCGGGTTAATCCTCCCGGGCAATGGAAGGAGAACCAGCAGTCCGTTAATTCTCTCGTCAATGTTTATCGACTTGACTGTATTGATTATTTCATTGACCGATACTGTTTCGGGATGACTGTACTCAAAGGTCTTTATGCCGACTTTGGCACATGCCGCAAGAGTGGCCTTTAAATATTCCTTTGACGCGGGGTCATTGCCGGCCAGCATCAAACCAAGGCCGACATCTACACCGTATGCATGAAGGGCTTCCACATCCTGCTTTACCTTTTCCTTGATTTTACCGGACAGTTTCTTTCCATCCATTATGCGTGCCATGAGTTCTTCCTTTCATAAAAAGATTGTTCCTGTACATCCTGACGCGGCATTTCTCTTTCTGTGGTCCGATGCCCGGGCCCGAAGCTGTCTGGCAATCTGAGCCATCACTATATAAATAACAAATATCGACACCGCTGTCCAGATATATTTCGAGGACCTGTAATCAAAACGGGTGAGAGAGAACATCAGATACAAAAAAATACATGGTATAATTGCCCATGAACACAACTGAATGAAAACAATTTTTCATCACTCACACCAGACGTAATAATGAAACGTGAGTTATCCATTCAAGTGGAGGACACATGAATTATCAGGTTGGCAAACCGGGCAGAATCATCGTGGCAAAGTTTGACGATCACGATGACGTGCTGGAGAATCTCGGCAGTATTGCGAAAAAGGAAGATATCAGGGCCGGTGTTTTTTATCTTGTGGGCGCGATGCGCGAAGGAAGTATCGTCGTTGGTCCCGAGACAGAGGAACTGCCGCCAAAACCTGTCTGGAAAAGCCTGGGGGAAAGCCACGAGGTCCTCGGACTGGGCACAATATTCTGGCTTGAGGAGGAACCGAAGATTCACTTTCACGGCGCCTTCGGAAAGAAGGACATGGTCAAAATCGGCTGCCTGCGGGAAAAGGCGGAGACCTTCCTCGTCCTCGAGGCGATTATCATCGAGATGGAAGGGATAAATGCGGTGAGGGAGATTGATCCCGCTGTCGGGATGCCGTTGTTGAAATTACAGTAAATCCTAAATTTCATAGAAATGCATTTCAAAAAGCATGAGCCCAAAAATCGAAGACAGTGCAAGCACAAATAAATGACTTTTTAATTTATAAATATGGGGCTCTGCCCCAAACCCCGGTTCATTCTTTTTGCACGCACAAAAAGAACGGAACCAAGAAAAATGCGCCCCGGGTACCGAGTTCTTAACGGCCCTTCAATCGACAAAAAGGGAAGTGATTTAACTCCCTTCGGTCAGACAGAAATCACTTCTTAATCCTTTTTATCTCAATCAGCGCCTAAACTCGCTAAAGGGGATGGTCAAATCCCCCCTACCCCCCTTTTCTAAAGGGGGAGCTATGGAATAAATATAATTTCCATAATGCATCTTTTAAATCCTTATTTCCCCTTTGATTGTTTTAGGGATGGTTCAGGTCTGAACGCGTTAAGAATTAAAAGTAGAAGCGAAGCGGCTTTTTTAATTTAGCGGGCAGGCCTGAATCATCCCGTTAAAAAACAATCTCCGGGGCGCATTTTTTTTGGGTACTTTATTTTGTGCGTTCAAAAAAAAGTACCCGGGGTTTGGGGCAGAGCCCCATATTTAATGAATATAAATATTGAGTTCAATATTTATATTACATTCGTGTCGAGCCAAGTCAAGTATAGTATACTATCAGATGTATCAGTTCCTGCTCCGGAAAAAATGGGACATCATTTCCATTACACTCTGCACCTGCTCCGCTTTCCTGCTGCTTTTTTTTCTTCGACATGCTGATGACAACAGACTTACAAGCTGGAAATGGGTCTTTGCTGAATCAGAAATAATCTGGTTTGTTCCATTAATTGTTGCCGGTATATTTTTGATGTATGCATTGCTGAACTCTCCGATCAGACGGCAGAAACCTACACTTTTTCTTTTTCTGTGCTCCTTCGGGATTTGTGCACTCTTCTGGGAGGTGCCGGAAGTAATTATAGATGCTTCGAGGTATTTTACCCATGCGAAACATCTTGAACTGTACGGGGTTCGATATTTTGTTTCTGAATGGGGGAATAGTATAAACGCCTGGACTGACCTGCCGCTCGTTCCTTTTCTGTATGGCGTAATCTTTAAATATTTCGGAGAGGGAAGGGCCCTTATTCAGGTTTTTAATTCAGTTCTTTTTTCGATGACCGTGATATTGACCTATTTTATTGGAAAAACTCTCTGGGATGAAGAAACGGGATTTTATGGTGGTACACTCCTGCTGGGGATTCCCTATATTTTTTCCCAGACCCCCTTGATGCTCGTTGATGTCCCCACAATGTTTCTTCTGACTCTCTCGACGTATACTTTTATGCAGGCATTAAAGAAAGGCGGCCTGTGGATTTTTATCTCATCCCTGTCCATATTCGCGGCATTGCTGTCAAAGTATTCTGCGTGGATGATGATGTCGGTGCTCGGGGTAGTATTCATCGTATATGCGGGTGAGGGGCTATGGGCGAGGGGCTATGGAAAGAAAAAATGAATCGAAATTCCGGAGGCCGGATTTCGGAACTGCTTAAGCCGTAGTATCTTCGTTGCCATTATTGTAGGCGTACTTGCAGGGGTGGTGCTGTTCTATAAATTTGACGTTATTTCGGATCAGATTGCATTTTTACGTGAATACCAGGCCCCTGGGTTGAGACGGTGGGGGGAGAGCTTTGTGTCTAC
>CALZGI010000200.1 GCA_945786855.1 Thermodesulfovibrionia bacterium
AAGAGCTTGTCTGCGTTTCTCCATGTTTCCTCACGCAATGGTCTAATAGTTCCTGGGAGAAATCTTCCATCATGATTATATTCCTGCGCGCTCTGCTGAGGTAATAGTTATATGCCACAACGGCCGGTATGGCAGCAGCAAGTCCGGCGGCGGTTGCAATCAGCGCTTCAGCAATTCCCGGAGCTACAACAGCCAGTGACGCGGCTCCGATTCTGCCGATGCCCATAAAAGAATTCATTATCCCCCAGACAGTTCCAAAAAGGCCTATGAAGGGTGTTGTAGAGCCCGTTGTTGCCAGAAATGTAAGGTGCTTTTCGAGGCGGTTTGCTTCCATTGCCTCAATCCTTTTCAGGGTTCGCCGCACTTCCTCTATGCTTGCATCTTCTATTGAATATGCTGCCCTGAAGAGGTTTGCCATGGGAGTGAGGGTCAACCTTTTTGTGGATTGATACAGGGATTCCCAGTTTTTTGCTTTGATAAAAGCCCGGTGGAATTCTTCAGACTCTTTTTCTACTCTCGAAAGCTGCCTGAACTTATATATGATTATCGCCCAGGAGACAACTGAAAAGAACAGCAGTACGATGAGGACAAATTTTACAACAAGTCCCGCTTTTAATATAAGTGTTAATACTGTATCACCGCTCATAACTTAAATTGAAGTTTAAAGGAACAGGCCGGGAAAAGTCAAAATAGGGGCTCCATTTATTAATCCTTTTTATATGGAAATAGAGATGAGTAATAGCGCCCCCCGCTTTTATTGAAATACCTCTGAAGTCATTTATAAAATTCGCAAATATACTTATATTGTTGTTGACAAAACACCGGTGCTGTGGTAATTTTTCAGAACTTTATTTCGTTCGACACACTTCTATATTTTGAATCTATAAATTAGGAGATTAAATGTTAGAAATCAATAACTGGTTCTTCGTCCAGCTTGCCAATTTCATATTATTGTTTTTTATCCTCAACAAGATTTTATACAAACCGTTACTTCGTCTTTTTCAGGAGCGAGAGGAAAATACAAATGGCGCTCTCGAAAAAGCGAAGGCCCTTGATAAAGAAAAAGATGATGTTCTGGCAAAAATTGATGGGAGATTATCAGTCGCCAGGGGTGAAGCAAGAGCAACGTTCGAAAAGCTGAGTAATGAGGGGATGGACGTTCAGCGAGCGGCCCTTGACTCAGCACAGAACGATGCCGTAGAAATTAACAGGAAAGCGAAAACGGAACTTGAAGCTGCCACGGAGAGGGCACGGTCATCTCTAAAATCGGATATAGAATCATTTGCAAAGCAAATTGTTGAAAAACTGGTAGGAGCATGATGAATAAATTACAAATTACTAATTACAAATTACAAATAATCGGCGCCGGTGCACTAATGGCCGGTCTTGTCGTAGTATCTTCAGCCTTTGCAGCAGGAGGCGGTGGACACGGGGAAGTTCATTTCACATGGAGGGACTGGCTCTGGCCGGTTGTTAATTTTTCGATCTTAGTTTTTATTCTTTTCTTTTTTGCACGCAAACCATTCAGTGAATATTTCAAAAACCGCACGGCATTAATCGAAAAATCCCTTCGGGAAGCAAGCGATGCCAAGGAACTTGCCCAGAAAACTCTCCATGAAGTCAGGAAGAGGCTTGAAAACACGGACAGTGAAGTAGGGCAGATAATTGAGGCGGCAAGGAAATCGGGTGAAAAGGAGAAGGAAGCAATAATTGCTGAAGGAGAACGTCTGAAAGAAAAAATCATTGATCAGGCCAAGGCGAATATCGACTTTGAACTGCAGAAGGCAAAGAATATCATAAAATCCGATGCCGCACTAATGGCCCTTGAGCTCGCGGAAAAGCAGATAAAAGAAAAACTGGGACAAAAGGAACAGAAGGCCCTTGCAGACGATTATATTAAAAGGTTAGAGGCAAAAAATTGAATAAAAATCAGATAGCAAAAAAATACAGCAGAGCGTTGATTAGCAGCGTAGAGATTTCAGATTTACCCGTAGTGATTGAAGAATTCAAGGCCTTTTCTCAGCTCCTCGATACAAACAGACAGATGAAGCTTTTATTTGCAGGCCAAATTTTCTCTGACGGAGAAAAAGAAAAGGCATTTGAGGCACTTGCTCCAAAAATGAAATTGAACGGCGAGACTGAGAAGTTTCTGAAACTGATAATTTTACAGGGGCATGTTCCTGCAATGAAAGAAATAATTACAGCATCGCTTGATGTATATAATGAAAAACAAAAGAAGGCCACGGCGGTTGTTGTCTCTTCAGTTGCTCTGGACGAAAAAAGTACGAAACGGTTGCAGGGTGCTTTGAAAAAGATGACGGATCGAGAGGTTACCGTAGAAAATCAGATAGACGTATCACTGCTTGGCGGGTTTATTGTGAGGATGGGCAGCACTATTTTTGATAGCAGCGTAAAAGGTCAGCTCCGTCTTTTAAAGTCGGAACTGCTGAGATAAAAAGAGTTAAGAATTGAAAGTTAAAAGTGAAGAGTGACAGAAGAATTCATGGTGATCGGTAACTTTCAACTTTCAACTTTTAACTTTTAACTATTCCGGGGGTGAATGAATGGATGTTACAGAACTTAAAGCTGATGAAATAAGTGAACTGATAAAAAAACAGATCACTGATTTTGAAAAACGTGTTGATGTCAGTGAAGTAGGAAGTGTTGTCAAGGTTGGTGATGGTATTGCGAAGATATACGGCCTTGACAAGTGTATGGCTTCGGAGCTTCTCGAGTTCCCGAATGATATATTCGGAATGGCGTTGAATCTGGAGGAAGACTCTGTCGGTGCTGTTTTGTTTGGTGAGGATACCCTTATCAAGGAAGGCGACATTGTTAAACGCACAGGGAAAATCATGTCAGTGCCTGTCGGAGACGCGCTGCTCGGCAGGGTGGTCAATGCCATCGGTCAGCCGATTGACGGAAAGGGCCCGATTGCTTCAACAGAAAGCAGGATAGTCGATGTTGTTGCTCCCGGTATCATTGACAGGCAGCCTGTTCGTGAGCCTATGCAGACAGGTCTGAAGTCGGTTGACGCAATGATCCCGGTCGGAAGGGGACAGAGGGAGCTTATCATTGGTGACCGCCAGACAGGTAAGACCGCGATAGGTATTGACGCCATTATAAACCAGAAAGGCGGAGACGTCCTCTGTATATATGTTGCAATCGGGCAGAAACGTTCCAACGTTGTTCGTGTTGCCAAAAAGCTTGAGGAAGAAGGCGCACTGGAACATACAATAATTGTTTCCGCAACAGCCAGTGAGCCGTCACCTCTGCAGTACATTGCTCCCTATACGGGATGCACAATGGGTGAATATTTCAGGGACAACGGTAAACACGCTTTGATAGTTTATGATGACCTGAGCAAACAGGCTACATCATACAGACAGCTGTCACTGCTGCTCAGGCGTCCTCCTGGTCGTGAAGCGTTCCCCGGAGACGTTTTCTACCTCCATTCGAGACTCCTTGAAAGGTCGGCAAAACTGTCTGACGCGCTCGGAGGAGGTTCTCTCACGGCGCTTCCGATAATTGAGACTCAGGCCGGTGACGTGTCGGGGTATATTCCTACAAACGTTATTTCCATTACAGACGGGCAGATATATCTTGAGCCGGAACTGTTCTACGCCGGTGTGAGGCCGGCAGTGAACGTTGGTCTGTCGGTCAGCCGTGTTGGCGGTGCTGCCCAGACCAAGGCCATGAAGCAGGTAGCCGGAACGCTCAGGCTCGACCTTGCACAGTACAGGGAAATGGCGGCCTTTGCACAGTTTGGTTCTGACCTCGACAAAGCCACGCTCGCACAGATTGAGCGGGGCAAGAGAATGGTCGAACTCCTGAAGCAGAACCAGTATGTGCCGATGACCATGCAGGACCAGGTTATTGTCCTTTTCGCCGGTACGCAGGGGTACCTCGATGATATACCGGTAGAGTCAATTAAAAAATTCGAAGAAGAATTTATTAAATACATACGCGGATCAAAGGACGAACTTCGCTCGGAGCTTGAAGAGAAAAAAGCTATCGACGATGAGATGAAAGCAAAACTCATTCAGGCAATAGAAGAATTTAAGAAAGGATTCCAGGCGTAAGACAGCAATCAGCGGTCAGCGGTCAGCAATAAACTGATCTTTGGCTGACAGCTCAATGTTGAAAGCTGAAAGCGAAAAGCTAAAAATATGGCTACTTTAAGAGATATTCAGAAAAGAATCAAAGCTGTTAATAGTACGCAGAAGATAACCAAGGCAATGAAGATGGTGGCCGCTGCAAAGCTGAAAAAGGTGCAGACCAGGATGCTGGACCTGAGACCTTATGCGGACAAGATGCATGATGTGCTCACAAGCCTTGCCAAAGGGGCTGACCGGGAATCCCATCCATTGCTTGCATTCAGGCCGGGAAAGACAGTCGAAGTTGTGGTGGTTACCTCAGACCGGGGCCTTTGCGGGGCCTTTAATACAAATATCCTTAAGGCAGCGCAGGTGTGTATTGATGATTACAAAAAAGATGGATTTGAGGTAAGCATCAGTACCATCGGCAAAAAAGCCAGGGATTACTTTAAAAGAAGAGAAGTTCCCGTGCGAAATTTATGGATAGGTATTTCAGGCAATGTGCGTTTTGCAAGTGCAGAAGAAATCGCCGATGATTTGAAGGAAAACTATATAAATGAATCGGTTAATGAAGTGGTCGTAGTATACAATGCGTTCAAGTCAATGGTGGCGCAGACAGTTACGAAAATAAAACTTCTCCCTCTGTCTCCTGAAGAATCAGGTGAAGAAGGTGCTGCTTCCGAGTCTGAAGCATCTGATTTTATTTATGAGCCTTCCATGGGGTCAATTTTTGACCGACTGATTCCAAGGAATGTAGATATTCAGATTTACCGGGCGCTCCTTGAAAGTTCGGCAGCGGAAGAGTCTGCCCGGATGAGCGCCATGGAAAATGCGACCCAGAGCTGCGATGAAATGGTAAGCTCTCTCACGCTTCAGTACAACAAGGCAAGGCAGGCAGCAATTACGGGAGAACTGATGGACATCGTCGGTGGTGTTGAGGCGCTGAAAGGTTAATTGAGCTGTCAGCTAATAGCTGCAAGCTTTCTCGATATTTGATTTTTTAATTTAATGGAGGTCATAGATCATGAATGAAGGTAAAATTGCCCAGGTCATCGGCGCTGTTGTTGATGTTGTATTTGAAGATAAAATGCCTGAAATACTCAATGCACTGACGGTTGCACAGCCCGGTGATAAGGAGAAAGGTATTCCTGACATCAATGTGACCCTTGAAGTTGCGGCTCACGTTGGTGAAAAAATGGTGAGGACTATTGCAATGTCGGCAACGGACGGACTTGTAAGGGGAACCCCGGCTATTGATACGGGTCAGCCGATCACAGTCCCCGTCGGTGAGAAAACACTGGGGAGAATCATGAATGTCATAGGAGAACCTGTTGACCAGCAGGGTCCGATTGATTCAAAGGAAAGACTGCCGATTCACAGGGAAGCTCCTGAATTTACCGAGCAGGATACATCGACACAGGTCTTTGAGACGGGAGTGAAAGTTTTTGACATGCTTGTCCCCTTCGTGAAGGGGGGGAAAATGGGAATGTTCGGCGGTGCAGGTGTTGGTAAGACCGTCGTAATTATGGAAATGATCCACAACATCGCCATGGTCCATGGTGGTGTGTCGGTTTTTGCAGGTGTTGGTGAAAGAACGAGAGAGGGAAATGATCTTTACCTCGAAATGAAAGAGGGTGGAGTTCTGGAGAAAACAGCCCTTATTTACGGTCAGATGAATGAGCCGCCCGGAGCACGGGCACGGGTCGCACTTTCTGCTCTGACAACTGCCGAATATTTCAGGGATGAGGGGCAGGACGTGCTTATCTTCCTGGATAACATTTTCAGGTACACACTTGCAGGTGCCGAGCTTTCAGCACTCCTTGGCAGGATGCCTTCAGCAGTTGGATATCAGCCAACCCTCGGAACAGATATGGGAATACTGCAGGAAAGGATCACTTCCACGAATAAAGGAGCTATTACATCAATGCAGGCCATTTACGTCCCTGCTGATGACCTGACAGATCCTGCTGTTGCTACGGCATTTACACACCTTGACGGAACGGTCGTTCTTTCAAGGGGGATTTCAGAGCTTGGTATTTATCCTGCTGTGGATCCCCTTGATTCCACATCAAGGATTCTTGACCCGCTTATTCTGGGCGATGAGCATTACAGGGTTGCCAGAGAGGTCCAGATGGTTCTGCAGAGATATAAAGAGCTTCAGGATATTATTGCTATTCTGGGTATGGAAGAGCTTTCTGAGGATGATAAAGTGCTGGTTGCCCGAGCAAGGAAGCTTCAAAGGTTCCTGAGTCAGCCTTTTCACGTTGCGGAAACTTTTACAGGTACGCCGGGTAAATACGTAAAACTCGAAGATACGATAAAGGGATTTAAAGAAGTTGTTGAAGGAAAATACGACGACCTTCCTGAGCAGGCCTTTTACATGGTTGGCGGGATAGAGGAAGTGATTGAAAAGGCTGAAAAACTGAAAGGCTAAAATACAATTACAAATTGCGAATTACGAATTAACTACGTAATTAAGAAGGATTTATAAATGGCAGATAAACTTACACTAGACATTGTTACACCATATGGCCATGTTTTTACTGATGAGGTCGATGAAATCATAGGATCAGGGAGTGAAGGTGAGTTTGGTGTTTTACCCGATCACGTGCCCTTTCTGACGACACTGAAAGTGGGTATCCTGACCTATAAAAAGGGATCTGAAACAGGCCATTTTTTCGTCAACTGGGGCTATGCTGAAGTTGGTCCCGATAAAGTGACTATCCTTGCAGACAGCGCGGAGAGGTCTGCTGATATTGACGTTGAAAGGGCAAAAGAAGCAATGAAACGTGCTGAGGAACGTCTCAAAAAGGAAGAAGAAGTAGACGAGGCACGGGCAACTGCAGCGATTGAACGCTCTGTCATGAGAGTGCAGATAGCCGAGAGACACCAGGTACGGTAAGAATCGAAGAGGTTGAACAGGAAGAACGGCATATAACTACATGTGCCGTTCTTTTTTTTTGATGCAGCAGGGGGGGGGAATATTGGCAAAACCTCATCTCTCGTCGAGTAACCATACTATTCATATAAATCGGGAATCTTACGTACAGTGCTCCCGTAAATTTATTTATATTGATATAAAATCAACCTATAACTGCCTGATTATTATTGATTTATACGGCGGATTTCTATAGAATAGATCCCGTTGTGATGAGCAGTATGCTGTGGCAAAAATCAATTCATTTCTATTAATCCATTTACATAAGCAGGGTTATATTAAATTAAGGAAGGAAAGAGAATGTTAAAAAAAATCTTGGGACGTTCTAAATTTATTTTGTTGCCGGTCGTGATTTTGGTCCTGCTGGCCGGAGTTGCCGATGTGTTCGCTGCACATCCGGATATACCTGTTGCTGATCCGTCCCAGCATGCATGGTGGTACTGGCCTCTCATCCTGCTGATTCTGTCATTTGTTCTTGGTGTTTTCGCTGTAATGGCCGGAGTCGGAGGTGGTGTCCTTTATGTGCCTATTGTAAGCGGATTTCTGCCCTTTCATCTTGACTTTGTAAGAGGCGCAGGGTTAATCGTAGCACTTGCAGGAGCACTGGCCGCCGGTCCCGGACTGCTCAAGAAAGGCATGGCTGACCTTCGTTTAGCAATTCCCATGGCACTGATAGCGTCAACATGCGCCATATTCGGAGCGATGATTGGTCTTGCGCTCCCTACCAATGTAA
>CALZGI010000201.1 GCA_945786855.1 Thermodesulfovibrionia bacterium
ATGAGAGCCTATTATAATAAAATCAAGCGAAAGGAATAAAGCGTTAATTTGTTTCAGTGAAGGCCCGGCACGATTGAAGGGAGGTCAGGGGGAAAGTGAAAAACAGGCCGGCTCAACCATTTATTTCTCCTGGCCGGGAGGAAACGGTACGGCGGAACATCATAGCTGTCCTCTCCGGGAGCGTTCTCTCAGCTAAAGAAATATCGGCGGCGGTCAGCGCATCTGAAAAGGAAGTGTATGACCACCTTGCCCACATCCAGAGGTCAGCTAGTAAAAAAACACATAAACTCATTGTTGACCCGGCGAAATGCAGGAAATGCGGATTTATATTCAAGAAAAGAGATAAACTCAGAAAGCCGGGCAAGTGTCCCCTTTGCCGGAGTGAGTCTATTGAGGATCCGCTTTTTTCGATAGGCTCGTCTTAATTGTAAACATAATTAATGACTTTTAATATATTTTATATGGGGCGCTGCCCCAAGCCCCGGTTCATTCTTTTTGTTCGCACAAAAAAGAACGGAACCAAGAAAAATGCGCCCGACGAGATTTCTTCACGGCTCTTCAGTCGACCTCCGGGGAGTTAATTTGAACTCGCTCCGCTCAGACATAAATTAACTCTCTTCCCTCCAGTCTCCCTCATCACCTAAAATCTCTGATGGGATTAAAAAACATCTATAAAATAAGGCCTCTTACATTTCCCTTTGAAAAGGGGAAATGAAGAGCAGTTGCTGTTTTTTGTCTTTTTATCCCCCTTTGATTGTTTTAGGTCAGATGCAGGACTGAACGCGTTAAGAATTAAAAGTAGAAGCGAAGCGGCTTTTTTAATTTAGTGTTCAGGCCTGTGGCTGACCGTTAAAAAACAATCTCCGGGGCGCCCTTCTTTTGATTCCGTTTTCTTGGGCGTGCAAGAAAATGAATCGGGGTTTGGGGCGGCGCCCCATATTAAATAAAAAAAAATTCCTTAATATTCGTCTTATTTGAAATATCCATCCCATTTTTATTACAATAGTCTCTAGCAGCCTGACAATTTAAACTTTTAAATTAGAAGGATAAATGACTTCTAAACAAAAAAATAACCCGGCGTTTAATAGTCAGATACGAACATTCATTTCTCTTCCGCTCTTCTCATATTCGTTCATGCCAGATACTCCTCAATTTACCGGGTTGCTGTAACGAACTGATTCTATGACAACAGTACTTAATTTCAACATACTGAATGTATTTGGCCTGCAGCCCCGGGAATACTCATTCAATGACAGAAGCAGGGAATCAGATTTTCCCGGCGAGAGACAGGACCGTTCTGCGGGAAGGGTCATTGATGTAACCCCGCAGAGCCGGGTCGTGTCTGAAAGTGAAGCAGGAATGAAAAAGGATCTATATTCTTCGATGAATAAATCCCGGCCGATGCAGGCTGTGAAGAACCCTTCCCGCACTATTTCAACATATGACCGGCAGGGCAACCCCGTTGAGTGCTGCAGCTTCAAAGGCGTACATTTCGATGCATATGTATGAATATATGCATGCTTTGATCCTTCCACTTTTCAATTTTAACGAACAGGTATAAATGAACCTGCTTTGGTGTACAAATCTGCATGGGATGGCTACGAACGATTCAGCCTGAATCATGTGCTCCCGATCCTGTCCATGTAAACGAAACTTACCAGGGAGGAATGCCCTATGGTAGGAATATTTTGAATAAAGTAGGAGGAAAGGCTGATTATTTTGCTTCTTCTACAGGCACAGCCGTTTCAGGCTGGGCAGGAGTCGCTTCCTGTGCTTCACCCTGGCCCGGTGCAACGGGCAGTTCCTGGAGCGGGCCTGTATCCGCAGGTGATTCCTGAACAGGGACTGAAGACATGACCGATGTCCTCCTGATAGAGACAATCGCAAGGGTCAAAGAGGTAATCATAAAGGCTATGGCTGCTCCTGTTGTGAGCTTGCTGAGAAAAGTTGCCGCTCCTCTGCTCCCGAACAGGGTCTGACTTGACCCCCCGAAGGCAGCTCCCATTTCAGCGCCCTTGCTGCTCTGAATCAATATAATAAAGATCAGGAACAAACAGACAATGAGGTGAATAACTACTGCTGCTGTATACATTTAATAGAATCCTTCTTAATTTATTTCTGAGCAGCCCCGGTCACTATGCCGGCGAAACTGTCAGGCTTCAGGCTTGCTCCACCGACGAGGGCTCCGTCAACATCGGGCTGCGACATCAGGTCCACTATATTTTCGGGCTTTACGCTTCCGCCGTACTGAATTCTTATGCTGTCGGCACCCTCTTTATTCTTTCTTAACCATTCGCGGATATATGCATGTGCCTCGTTGGCCTGTTCTTTGCTGGCAGTCTTCCCTGTGCCGATAGCCCATATAGGCTCGTAGGCAATCGTCATACCCTCCAGGGAGAGGTCTTTTAATGAGCCGCTCAGCTGTCCGTCCAGGACTTCGAATGTCCTGTTTGCTTCCCGTTCTTCCAAAGATTCTCCAATGCACAGGATGACTTCAAGATTATTCTTTCTTGCATTCTTGATCTTCTTATTTACGATTTCATCGGTTTCCGAGAAATACTGCCTTCTTTCTGAATGTCCAATGATGACGCAGGAACAACGGGCAGACAGGAGCATGGTAGGAGATATTTCACCGGTATAAGCACCACTTTCCTCGAAATAGACATCCTGGGCTCCCAGGATGACATTTGAGGATTCCAGAAGCCGGGAGGCCGTTCCGAGAGATACAAAAGACGGAGCAATGAGGATGTCGACACTCGTTATGCCTTTGACCATGGGCAGAAAGGCATTGATAAACCTTTCAGTCTCCTGGTTGGTCATGTTCATTTTCCAATTTGCAGCAATGTACGGTTTTCGCATAAGGAATAATTTAGTTTAATTTGCCCCTTAAAGTCAAGGCACAGGTGCTTCCCTCTCCTGCTGATTCAGTCTGAATAACAGGAAGCCCCCCCACTTTGCCCGGGCGGAGGTTATTTAGTCTCTGTGTATAAACTGCTATTTTTTACTCCTGTCATGCTCGAAGTCTGTAACCGGGCATCCAGAACCTTTTGAAAAGACTGGATTCTCGATGCGAGTCTACGCGAGAGTCGCTCCGACCGGCTTAAGGACTGCCGGAATGACAGACACACGCATTGAGTTTATAGACAGGCTCCTAATTCGGCCTTCCCACCGAGTAGTAGGTAAATCCCAGTTTCGACATTCTTTGAGGTTCGTAGATATTGCGAAGATCAAAGAAAAATTTCCCTTTCGCAGTTTTTTTGATTTTATTTAAATCCAGGTTTCTGAACTGGTTCCACTCCGTTGTAATCACAACAGCGTCTGCTCCCTTTACTGCTTCATACACATCTTTGCAGTAGGTGATCTTCGGCAATATTTTTTTTGCATCTTTCATGGCCACGGGATCGTATGCCCGCACTTTTGCTCCTGCCTTCAGCAGTTTATTGATAATGTAGAGCGAAGGGGCGTCGCGCAGATCATTCGTATTTGGTTTAAATGAAAGACCTAACATGCAGAGGGTCTTCCCTTTTACCTTTCCCATAGCGTTCATGATTTCTTTTGCTGCCTTTTCTTTCTGATATTCATTGGCCTTTACTGTTGCTGAAATGACTCCAAGGTCGATATCATTCTCTTTTCCGATCTGCAGGAGTGCGAGCGTATCTTTTGGAAAGCACGACCCGCCGTATCCCGGGCCGGCGTGGAGAAATTTCGGGCCGATTCTGCGGTCGAGTCCCATCCCCCTGGCAACGGTCTGAACATTTGCACCGACTACTTCACAGAGATTTGCAAGCTCGTTGATAAAAGATATTTTCACGGCCAGAAAAGCATTTGAGGCGTATTTTATGAGTTCCGCAGTTTTGACATCGGTGATGACAATGGGTGTTTCAATGAGATACAGGGGTCTGTACAGATCTTTCATTATGGCAGTGGCCTGATCGCTTGAAGTACCGATCACAATTCTGTTCGGTCTCATAAAGTCTTCAATTCCCGCCCCTTCTCTCAGAAATTCAGGGTTGGAAACAACATCGAAATCTATATTCTCTTTCAGGTGTTTTGAAATTATTTTTTTGACTTTTTCCCCTGTTCCAACAGGCACGGTACTTTTTGTTACAATGACCTTATAGGTGTGAATGTGGTCTGCAATTTCTTTTGCAACGGCCTCTACATACTTCATGTCTGCCGATCCGTCTCCGCGGGGAGGGGTCCCGACGGCGATAAACACGACAAGTGCTGACTCAACGGCCTCTGCCATATCTGACGTAAAATGCATGCGGCCCGCCTTTATGTTTCTCTGCATCAATTCTTCGAGGCCGGGTTCATAAAAAGGGACCACACCCTTTTTCAGTGATCTTACTTTTTTCAGGTCATTATCGACACAGGTCACATTCAGGCCGAATTCCGCAAAACATGCCCCGGTGATTAATCCTACATATCCACTACCAATTACAGAAATATTCATACAACCTCCCTGGATAATTCATTTATGATTACTGATAATGCAAATAATCCTTTTATTATAATATTTTTAGTGAAAAATTTGTCAGCATTCTCCGGGGATTGGGGGAAGGCGTTCGATGAGACAGGCGGGGCATAATTAAAAGTCCCCCTCGACAAGGACTGCCTTGAAATAGCCGATAGTTGCTTTGCTTTTTACCAGTACGGGCAGTTTTTTGTGATCGTCTGTGGCCCATATGGTTATATCCCCGGTCTTCGGAAAAATCCCCTCTGATTGTAAAATTGGTTTTACTACGATTGTGTCGAATTCTCCGGCCTGAACGCTTATCCTTTCTTTCCTCAATACCTGAACTTCCGTATTCCACAGTTTCTTGTTATCAAAGATGTTAATGAAATGAGACTGGCCTGTTTTTAAGTCCCATTTCGTCATTTCATAGAATGCCGACAGAGGATCGTATGCCGGTGTAGTGAAAGAGTATTCCAGTTTTTCGTCATCACGAATGTTGTAGAAAATAATTTTCTGCGGTTCATCGCCCTTCTGCCTCTTGAAGTAAGTGACTTTGTCTCTTTTGTGTCGTCCCTGCCGTACCTTCAGTCTGAACTCTTTCGGGTATCCGTCGGGATACAGTGTGCTCTGTGCCCTGTCGTCTACTTTATAAAAAACAGACAGCCAGTCTGCTGATGTTGCATGGGTCTTTATGATAATGCCTTCCGGTGTGCTTTGATAGCGCAGTACTGCCTGCCCCGCCTTAATCCCTGTCCAGTAAATGTGATAAACGAATTTCCTGTTTGCCAAAGGGTCGGCGCCGGCAGATGCCGGAATGAGGGAAAGTGGCGCAATAAGGACAGAACACAGGAGAAGGAATTTCACATATGTTCCGGCTAATAATACAAAGATATTTTTTAACTGGTCCATTCTCATAGATATTCCTTTAATGCGGCAAAAACGGTTTCTGCATGAATGCTGCTCATGCAGATGAATTCTTTACATGTCTTATTCCGGCAGGGCCGGCACGAAATGTCTGCCCTGATTACTTTGAAGTTTCTGTTTGTCTGCCAGCCGTAGGGGCCTGTTTTTAAGGGGTCTGTCGGACCGAATATCGCAATCGTCGGGATACCAAGGGCTGCAGCGATGTGCATGGGGCCGGAGTCATTACTTACTACTGCCTTTGAGCCGGCAATCAATGCCGTTAATTCCTTCAGCCCCGTTTTACCGCAGAGGTCGATTGCCTGCTTTCCCGTTGTGAAGGATGCTATTTTCTCCGCTATCTTCCTGTCCCCTTGACTCCCCGTGATGACACAGGGGATGGGTGTCCGGTTTATCAGGGAAGCGAAATCCTCTGCAGGCCATCTCTTGGTCATCCATCGGGCCGAGGGAACTATGACCACATACTCATCGATATTTCCCAGCAGTTTATTGACGCTCTCCCCGGCTTCTTTCCCGGGACGGAGCGGGAAGGAAATATCTTTGATTTTCGCACCCGCAGCTTTTGCAACGGTAAGGCATTTGTCCACTGCATGGGAATCGGGTTGTACCGATACCTTCGAATCATAAAAATATCTGCTCCCCTCGCGGGCATCTGCAAAGCCGATTTTCTTTGTTGCGGGAGTAAAATAACAGATCAGCCCGCTTCGCAATAGTCCCTGAAGGTCGATTACCATGTCATACTGTTTCGACTGAAGCTTTTTTTTCAGTGAAAAAATTTCCTTAATCGTGACCGGAATCCTTTCTATACTTTTCCACTCGTCCTTGTTAATAATGATAAGTTCGTGAATAAGCGGGTTGTCTTCCAGTATACCTTTAAGGCCCCTGCTTATTACCCAGTCTATTTCGGCATGGGGAAAAGATTCCTTTAGGGCTTTTAAAAAAGGCAATGCGTGTATCACGTCTCCGAGAGAGCTTGGCTTTATAATCAGTATTTTCATGGGTTGACGGGCTCTTTCTCCTCTCTTTCCAGTACCCACCGAACGGCATCATTCAGATCTTTTGCAATGTAGACAGCGCGTGAGCGTTCAAAAAGTGGTGTTGGTGAAAGCAGGACACCTGTTGCTCCCACATTATTGGCAAGGAGGATATCGGACTCCTTATCGCCGATGACATAGGATGATTTCAGATTGATTTTGTGTTTCAACCGCGCCATGAGGGGAAGGAGCGGTTCCGGTTTTCTGCAGGCGCACCTGTCATCGGGGTGGTGGGGACAGTAATAGAAATCATCGAGAGACAACTCATTCTGGAGATATGCGTTTGACTCTCTGACGAATTGTTCATCCACAATCCCCCGTGCAATCCCTGACTGGTTTGTTACCCCGATAAGTGAGAATCCTGCTCCTTTCAGTTTCTTCATGTTTCCCCTTGCGCCCCGAAAAATCGAGAGATCATCAAAATTGTTGAGATAGTTTTTGTCCTCTATGAGAGTCCCGTCTTTATCCAGGAAGACTGCTCTTTTATTGGGAAGAATTTCTTTTATTGCGGAAAATACATCTTCGGCAGTAATTTCAGACATACATTTCAAATGCCCTTCCGGACACTCTCTTTCCATGCAGGGCGAGCAGTGCATTTTTTTTGTGATGACCCTGTGCCCCGGCCCGAAAGGCCCAGTGGCTTCCCAGTTTGTTGATCCGAAAATGGCAACGGTAGGAACATGAAGTGCAGAGGCCATATGCATGGGGCCCGAGTCATTGGTGACAAACAGGTCACATTCAGAGATTAAAGCACCGAGTTCACGGAGCGTTGTTTTCCCGGACATTACCAGGAGGCGAGAACCGTACTGTTCTATTTTTAACTTTATTTTCAACCTGTTGATCTCTGTAATGATTTCATTCGCGATTTCAACTTCCGAGGGCCCGCCAAAGAGGATAACCCTTCCATTCAGCTCATTCATTATTCTGATGACGAGGTCAGCGAACCGCTCAGGGAGCCATCTCTTTGCAGACCCATAGGTTGCCCCGGGATTAATGCCAATCAGTGGTACTCTACGATTCGAGAAACTGGAGGAAACCAGATTCCTTGCCCACTTTCTTTCATTCGCAGTCAAATACATGTAGGGCTGCGTGTCAGTTGTATCTATGTCAGCCGACCTGAGGAGGTTCTGATAATAATAAACCTGATGCCTGCCGAGAATGTCCTTTTGAACAGGTACGGAATTGGTTAAGAGAAAACTCCGGCCATCACGCTTATACCCTATCCTTTCGGGAATACCTGCACGCCAGGTGATCAGGGCTGCATCAAAGGCGTTCTGCAGAAGTATGGCAATGTCGAATTTTTCCTGCCGTAGTTTTTTCGCGAGTTTCAGCTTTCCCCTTATGCCCTTATGTGTTGTTTCATAAAGAATGATTTCATCGATATCCGGACTTTCTTTGAAGACTTCCGCTACCCATGGCTTTACGAGGAGGCTTATATGGGCGTCTGGGAATGAACGGCGAATTGAATGGACTGCAGGAATTGTAAGAACGGCATCGCCGATCCAGTTTACTCCCCGTATGAGAATTTTTTGTGATGCTCCGGTCACGGCGACTCCTATAAAAATCAAGATGTTATTTAATAGATGCTTTTGCCTTTATTCTCAATAGTATACTCTTTTTTAATAATGCCATTGTAGTTTGAAACGTTCAAAGCTGGCGTGAAAACAGAGCAGGGGCGGGTAGAATCCCGCCCCTGCAAAAGGGCCATCAATAATATTGTAGTGCAGATACTTACTTTCCTGCTTATGTCTTCTTTTTAGCTGTTGTCTTCTTCCTGGCAGTTGTCTTCTTTTTGGCAGCAGTCTTCTTCTTTGCAGC
>CALZGI010000202.1 GCA_945786855.1 Thermodesulfovibrionia bacterium
TGGAAGCATTTTCGTCGTTGATTGTTTCAAGCAGTTTCCGGGCGACAGAAGGCAGGACACTCAGGTTCCCCGCCTTTTCTATCATTTCATTTTTTGAGAGAATAGGTATCGCCATGTCTAAAGAATAATAATATAATATTTTCTTAATTTTTACCGCAAATAATCCATCACACATATTTTCCCGTGTTTACGAACTACTTATTTTCTTTTAAATTTATACTCTATCCCCCAGACTTCTATTGACAAGACAGATGAGTATGTATTACTATTTCATCCAGAATTAACCTTTAATCTGGTCCTGAGAGGCCCGAAAGGAAGCGGCTATTGCATTCACCAACGTCGAACAAGCTCCAGATCTGCGCCATAGTAGATGCCTCCATTTCATACTCTTCAAACTACATATTCAGGATAGGTTATGCCCAGAGAAATATTTGACAACAGCGACATCCAGAGAGCAATAAGAAGAATGGCTCATGAAATTATCGAAAAGAACAAGGGAATGGAAAACCTTTGTCTTGTGGGGATACAGAAAGGCGGCGTAACCCTTGCAAAGAAACTTGCGTCGCAGATAGATTCCATCGAAGGCGGAAGGATTGAAGTCGGAACACTGGATATATCTTTTTACAGGGATGACATCAATACAAAAGAGGAACAGCCGGTGGTCAAGCGAACAGACATCCCCTCCGTAATCAACGAAAAAACCGTCATCCTCATTGATGATGTCCTCTTTACCGGCAGGAGCATACGGGCTGCAATGGACGCACTCATTGATTTTGGCAGGCCTGCCCAGATCCAGCTGGCCGTTCTCATAGACCGGGGACACAGGCAACTTCCCATCCGGGCTGACTATGCCGGGAAAAACATCCCCACCTCTTTTCATGATCGGGTTGAAGTGACCCTGGATGAGGAAGAGGGAAAAGACAAGGTAGTGCTGTTCAGTGAATAAGTCAAACCATTGATTGAAAAAGGAAGGCTCAAAGCGTATAAACGGCATGATTAACTCAAGGCACCTGTTAGGTATTAAAGAACTGTCTCCTGAAGAAATATATCACATCCTTGATACGGCGGCGGGGTTCAGGGATGTTCTGAACAGGGACATAAAAAAGGTCCCCCCCCTGAGAGGCAAGACAGTGGTAAGCCTTTTCTTTGAACCCTCAACGAGAACAAAGACTTCTTTTGCTCTTGCAGCAAAAAGGTTGAGCGCTGATTTTGTCAATTTTTCGGTCTCAACAAGCAGTGTTTTAAAGGGAGAGACCATAAAGGATACGGCCCTCACAATCCAGTCCCTGGGTGCTGACTTTGTGGTCATTCGACATGCCTCATCGGGCGTTCCTCATTTTCTCAGCAATCTGGTCGACATGTCTGTCATAAACGCCGGGGACGGCGCAAATGAACATCCGACCCAGGCACTGCTTGATTTGTTTACCATACAGTCCCACAAAAAGGATTTTAAAGAGCTTGCCGTTGCAATCATTGGAGATGTTGCGCACAGCAGAGTTGCAAAATCGAATATATACGCATTGACGAAGCTGGGGGCAAAAGTCAGACTGATCGCCCCCCCTACCCTTATGCCTGCCGAGATTGCAAAGCTTGGAGTTGACGTGTTTCATTCCATTGAAGAGGGAGTCAGAAAAGCGGATGTTGTCATGACGCTCAGACTTCAGCTGGAACGACAGAGCAAGGGTTTTCTCCCCTCTCTGAAAGAGTATTTCAAACTGTACGGCCTTACTGCAGAGCGGCTGAAACTGGCAAAGAAAGATGCTATTGTCATGCACCCGGGCCCCATGAACAGAGGAGTGGAAATTGCGTCCACAGTCGCAGACGGTCCGCAGTCGGTAATACTTGAGCAGGTAACCAACGGCATCGCTGTAAGAATGGCTGTCTTATATCTTCTGGCGGGAGTAAAAAAATGAACCTCTTGATAAAAAATGGTCGCGTTCTGGACCCTTCGCAAAACATTGACGGTCTCAAAGATGTCTTCGTGAAAGGGAAAAAAATACAGGGCCTCTATGAGAAAGGCAGTGCCCCGGAAGCAGATAAGGAAATCGATGCATCGGGATGTATTGTTATCCCGGGCCTGGTCGATATGCATACTCATCTCAGGGAACCGGGATACGAGTATAAAGAGACAATTAATACGGGTACAATGGCTGCAGTCAAAGGAGGATACACCACTGTCTGCTGCATGCCCAATACAAACCCCATTAACGACTCCGTTGCTGTAACGCAGTTCATTCTGGATAAAGTTGCAAAAGAAGGGGCCTGCACCGTGTATCCCATCGGTGCTATCACGACAGGTCAGCAAAGCGAGGAACTCACAGAATTGCAGGCACTGCTCAAGGCAGGGTGCATTGCTTTCACTGATGATGGCAGGCCGGTTACCAACAGCCTCATCATGCGGCGGGCCCTTGAGTACTCTAAAATATTTGACGTTCCCATAATCTCTCACTGCGAAGATCTGAAGCTGTCTGAAGACGGTGTCATGAATGAAGGATTTGTCTCAACCATTGTCGGACTGCGCGGAATTCCGAAAGCGGCTGAAGAGACGATGGTAGCCCGGGACCTTTCTCTCTGCGAGTTAACGGGAGGACGTCTCCACATAGCGCATGTTTCCACAGAGGGTTCGGTGAAATTAATCCGTGATGCGAAATCACGGGGAATCAATGCAACGGCGGAAACATGCCCCCATTACTTTTCAATCACCGATGAAGCAATCATCAGTTACGACACAAACCTGAAAGTAAATCCTCCTATACGTACCGAACGTGATGTGGCAGCTGTCAACGAAGGGTTAAAAGACGGTACACTTGATGTGATCGCTACAGATCATGCTCCCCATCATAAGGATGACAAAAACGTAGAGTTTGATGCAGCAGCCTTTGGAATATCCGGCCTTGAAACAGCATTCGCCCTTAGTTTGAGACTCGTAGACCAGGGAATTTTGGATTTAAATCAGCTTGTCGCAAAAATGAGTTTGACTCCCTCCAGGATAATGGGAATCAACAAGGGAACTCTGTCCGATAATGCTGATGCGGACATCGCTATAATAAATACCGAAACTCAATATAAAGTGGATTCAGAGGATTTTCTGTCAAAGGGCAAAAATTCTCCCTTTCACAAATGGACACTGAAGGGAAAGATAGAGAAAACAGTAGCAATGGGTAAAGTATACGATTGGATTTAACGAATTCGCGGACCGCGGGTTCATGCAGTTCGTCTGTTTCCTGCTTTGTGTATCTCTGCTTCCCGATAAACGGGTAAAGAAAGTTATAAAAATCATGAAATCAAAAAAAACAAAAGCGCTTTTAGTCCTTGCCGACGGCATGGTCTTTGAGGGGTGGAATTTTGGAGCCCGGGGAGAAACTATCGGAGAAGTCGTTTTCAACACCTCCATGACGGGGTATCAGGAAATAATTACCGATTCATCCTATAAAGGGCAGATAGTGGCAATGACCTATTCGCAGATCGGCAATTATGGAATAAACCGGGAAGACATTGAGTCACAGGCTCCGCGTGTGGAAGGTTTTATAGCAAAAGAATTTTTTGATTACCCGAGCAACTGGCGTTCGAAAAAAAGCCTTGGAAAATACCTTGAAGATCATGCCAGGGTCGGCATTCACGGCATCGATACGAGGGCCCTGACCAGGCATCTCAGAGACAACGGAGTGCAGATGGGAATAGTATCTGCAACTGACCTGAACCCCGGAAGCCTCCTGGAAAAGGTACGGAGTCACCCGGGGATCTCTGCCCTTGACCTGGTGCATCAAGTTACGACAAGAGAACCTTATCAATGGAAAGACACGTTATGGAAACTCAAGTCTGACATGGCCCCGGATACGTCTTCTTCGAAAGAGAAAACTGAGAACAGGCTGAAGGTCGTTGTTTACGATTTCGGCGTAAAAATGAATATACTGCGCCACCTCGCTGAAACCGGTTTTGATGTAACGGTAGTCCCGGCACAGACACCGCCTGAAGAAGTTGTAGACAACGCAGACGGTATTGTTCTCAGCAACGGACCGGGAGACCCCCGGTCTGCGCCCTATGCCGTGGAAACTGTAAAAAAGCTTCTGAACAAAAAACCAATACTTGGTATCTGCCTCGGCCATCAGATCCTGGGGCTGGCTCTGGGGGGGAAAACATACAAACTCAAATTCGGGCATCATGGAGGGAACCATCCTGTAATGGATTTATCGACCCGGAAAGTAGAAATCACTTCCCAGAACCATAATTACTGTGTAGATGTGGAGAGCCTCAACGGCCAGGTAGAACTTACGCACAAAAATCTCTATGACGGAACTGAAGAAGGCATGAGACACAGGGACCTGCCCATCCTGTCCTTTCAGCACCATCCCGAGGCAGGCCCGGGACCGAATGATTCAGGGTACATTTTCAGGAGATTCAGGGAAATGGTCGAAGCGTGGAAATGAATACGTATGAAATGACTACAGACATGAACATGCTTGTTTTCAAAACATCATCCTACAAAGCGGAAAAATCGAGTGTTTTGCATTCCGGTGTCTATTCAAAAGAGTTTATGTCCATGCTGTTTGCCTCCGGTATATGTATTTTGTCATATATGGTATTTGAAATGATCAGCATCAGATCATTGATCATCGGCTCTCTTATTCTCATTTTAATTTTTATCGGAGCCTTTCTCGGAGCTTACAAATTCATTTTCAAGGAAAGCAGCCTCGTAGCAATATTCGACAGGGAGTCTGAAACGATACGTCTTAACCGGTCAGGATTGATTGCCACCAAAGGGGAGACAATCCCCTATGCATACATAGAATCAGTTGACATTGGCAGCGCCAGATTTGTACCGGAGAATGCGGACGGAATCAATTTTGTTCAGAAAATTTCAGCCCA
>CALZGI010000203.1 GCA_945786855.1 Thermodesulfovibrionia bacterium
CTATGTTGTTGATTACAAACTGAGACGGAGCACAAAAGACAGACTGTTTTTGAGGGCGCTGGAGGAAATTGAAAAAACAGCCGGAGAAGTGAAGATAGCCTCAACGTCTTCCGACCTGAATCTTACCGGGGTTCCGGAGATTGACATAAACGTGAAGGGAAACAGGGCATGAAAAAGATTGATAAGGAAAGGGTGATGCCGTGATTGATCAACGCATAAACTGCCGCGGCTCAATAGGCCCGAAAACCGGATCGGGAAGGAAAAAAGAATGACAGAAAACATTCAGCAGGCAATGTCGTTCATGAAGGAAAAATCCGAAATTTTCAATGAAATGACTGATCAGGAAATAGAGCTCATATCGCCCTTTTTTGAGCTGAAAAAATATCCTGCAGAATCCTTTGTTTTCAAAGAAGGAGAGCCGGGCACTTTTATCTGTTTCATTGTTTCCGGAAAAGTGGAGATCATGAAAGAGACGGATATACAGGCCCACCCCATTGTTCTCGGCAGACTCTCATCGGGTTCATTCACGGGAGAAACAGCCCTCCTTGAAGGATCGCAGGCACGGGCAGTCAGTGTATCTGCAGTTGAAGACTCTGAGCTGCTGATTATGAAAAAAAGTGATCTTGAGAATATTCCGCGGGAATATCCTGAAATAGGGGTAAAATTACTGAAAGAAATATCCCGAATACTGAGCATCAGGCTTTTGAAGGCAATAGAGAAGATCAGCCGTGCTTATTAGAATCTATCTCAAAATTGAATTTCTATTATTTGTCATGCCTGCATGTCGTAAGCGGGCATCCAGAGCATCTGGAAAAGAATGGATTCTCGATGCGAGTCTCCGCGAGAGTCGCTCCGACCCGATCGAGTCGGGAATGACGACAGAGGGCTCATAGATAATAAAATCGATTGAGATAAGTTCTGGTAAGCTGCTGTCCATATACAATGAGCGTGGTGCTGAACAGCCTGTCAGGGCTGACCCTTTTTATACCGTTTTTTCCGTAACCGGGAGGATTTGGGCAGCCTGATGTTCTTTATCTGCTTAGAGGAGACAAAGAAGATCGGACAGGGTGTCTCGGAAATGACCTTATCACCGCTGCTGCCGAGCTTTACGAAATCCTGCCGCTCAACACCGCCGCTGCCGTGTGAAGTCAGGATGATAAGATCAATCCCCTGCCTGCCTGCAAAATCCAGGATGGTTCTTGCAGCTCCTGAGCCGGACACTTCCGTATGCACCGGAATTTTCAGTGGGGCAAATTGCTCTGCCATCTCTCCAAGGTAGTCTTCAAGAAAAGATTTCAGCTCAGTATTCCCGTCTTCCTCCGGCACCGACAGGAGCCAGACTTCAGAACGAAAACGTAAAGCAAGCGCCCTTGCAAAAGGAATACACTGCTCAGATACGGGAGATCCATCGAGAGGAACGAGTATGCGCTTGAAGGCGCTCCGGCGGCAGCGCCAGTCGTCGGTGGGCCGCACAAGGAGGAGCGGTGGAGTGGTTTCATACATGACTCGATAGGTCACCGGCGATGTCAGCAGTCTTTCCGCAGGGGTTTTTCCGACTGTAGTCATCACCACAAGATCATAATCAGCGTCAATACTGAGACGCGCAATTTTCTTTGCCGGATCACCGTTGAGAACCCGGACTGTTACCTCTTTCCCCGGCTGCGCAATCTGTCCGGCAACGTCGCTAAGATAAACGTCTGCTTCAGAGGCGTTCATTCCTGCACTATCGTCATTCACCACTGTTACAAGGGTAATCGAAGCGCCATATTCCCTGGAGAACTTTACTGCCGCTGGAAGACTTGACTCGGCATTTTCCGTACCGTCAAGGGGCACCATGATCTTCTTCAGGTTATAAACGGTCATCGGCACCATTCTCCGTTCAGGATTGAGCGGTGAGGACTCAAGGATGAACTTGAGCCTGTCCTGCACCCCTGTTGGCTCACCGAGACGGGTCCGGAAATAACTAAAGCAGATGAAATGGGCCGGAACCAGGATAAAATACAGCCACGCCCCTTCAAAAAAACGTTCTTCAAAAATAATAAGGGTCGCCAAAGTACAGAGCACAGACGCGAAGAGGGTCAGAATAAATGCGACCACCTCACTGAAGGACGGTCCTGACTTCAATCTAAGCATCAGTCTCTTTGCGGCGGCCCAGCCGGTCATACTGAGAAGGATAAAGACCCCGGCAGCATAAAGAGCAAGGTAGGTTTCCTCTCTTGTTCCAAAGATCAGGAAGCAGACGACGACTACGAAAACCTGAAACCAGACCGGAAGTGTCGGCACATCAAAACGGTTTCTTAAACCCCAGTAGCCGGGAATGTAATGACGGTTCCTGAGGCCGAGCGACAGGTTTTGAACCCCTTGGGCACTGGCCGCTGCCGCTGACAGGAGTACGGCGATCCCGATCAGACTGCCCAGGTAGGCCAGAGGGGCAGGCAGGATCCCGTCCATGGTCTGGGTAAAGACAGATACGTCGGGATTTGCCGGATCGGAGAGAGCAAGAATAGCCGGCCCCACAATGATCATTGTCAGGGCTGTTGTACCCATGATAATGACGAGACTCCCGAAGGCCTTCCTGCTTTTTTCACGGGCCGTCCCCTCATAGGCAGCAACCAGATTAGCAAAGATCTCTATTCCGGTCATGAGCGCCAGTATGCGGGCGTAGCCTCCCATGGTAAAGTGAAAGTATTCTCCGGAGAAGGCCTTCAGGTTAATATCCGGCAACTGAAAACCCTTCTGGTAGATAACTGAAAAAATCATAAACCAGAGCAGTACAAGGACTGCGGCGGTGGCAGGACCAAAAAAGCGGGCGGAGAGCATGGGGCCTCGATTCACGAGAAAACCTACCAGAAGGGTAAAAAAAATAGCTGCAATGGCCCTTGCGTCGATTGAAAACAACTGCGTGTTGAGGAGAGGAAAACGGTCAGCTATGAAGGTTACCAGGGCCGCAATACTTACCAGAAAGGTAAGCGTATATTCTATGACGGTTATGCCGGCATTGATCTTTACCGCCCAGCCTCCGAATTCCTCCTCCGTCAGCCCGCTTCCTCCGCTGCCGTCGGTCACCCAGATCATCACATAGCGATACATGGCGGAGACGGCTATAACGGTAAAAACAGCCATCCAGATAGAGGCCCCGAACGTGACCGGAGCTACTCCCGCGGCAACAATAAGGCTCAGGAAGGGGCCAAATACATACAGAGGTGAAGTGGCCGGATCTCCCCCGCCCGCCAGTGCACCCTGGAGGGAATTCTTCAGTTTATATGAGATTGTCGCGCTCACACCTCTCCTCACTCTCCTCGTTACAGCCATGCACTGGGGTCAGATCAGCGGCCTTCATTCAGGACAATGCCTCCAGCCGCTCTTTCTTTTGTGCATGTGCACTTTATAAAGACACAAGAACAGCGGAGCGAAGGCAATCACATCAAGTAAGAATAACAATAATAGTCTATTGTATTTCATGCAGGTCCTTACATTCAATATTTATTAATGTGGTGTCATGGCGTACGATCAATTTTATCATACTTTGACGCCAGTGATTTGTCAGAATGCGGAGCAGTGTAAGGCCTCCGGACAACCGGTATTTCTTGCATTACCAGCCCAGAGGTTTTTCAACAAATCCGACATTCTTCCTGATTAAAAACTTCCTTATTTCATCATTTCATCTCCGAAAAATATCCATAAGGCAGAAGAGCTCATCAAGGCTTATTGTATGTTCCTCATTTTTTAATACTAGAGTGACCAGGGAAATGTTCCTGTTAAAGTAATTGTATCACCATTTGATTGCACAGCACGTTACTTTCGGGTACAATTGTTAAGGCTATCAATTTGAAAACTATTATAGAGGCACCTTACTCATGGAAACCTTCGTATGGATAGGCATCGCCTTCTGTCTTTCACAGTCAGCCATGTTTTCAGGATTGAACCTCGCCTTTTTCAGTGTTACCCGGCTGAGGCTTGAGATTGAAGCGGAAACAGGCAAAAGAAGCGCCCAGAAAGTCCTTGAGCTGAGAAAGGATTCAAACTTCATGCTGACCACCGTTCTGTGGGGCAATGTCAGCGTGAACGTTTTGCTGGCGCTCCTTTCCGACTCTGTAATGACGGGAGTGGGGGCCTTCTTTTTTTCAACATTCGGGATCACCGTTCTGGGGGAAATCCTCCCGCAGGCATACTTTTCGAGACATGCCCTGAAAATGGCATCCCTCCTGCTCCCTCTGTTCAAATTCTATCAAATCCTGCTCTATCCGGTGGCAAAGCCGTCAGCGAAAATACTTGATGCGTGGCTTGGCCGGGAGGGGATCCACTATTTCCGGGAACGTGACCTCAGGCAAGTAATTAAAAAACACATTGAAGCTAGCGATATTGACATAGACAAACTTGAAGGGCTCGGGGCACTGAACTTTCTCGCCTTCGATGACCTTCTTGTCAGCCAGGAGGGAGAGCCTGTTGATCCGAAAAGCATTGCTCGGTTTCCAATGGAGAGAGGATTCCCGGTCTTCCCTGACTTTGAACGCACGGCATCAGATCAGTTTCTGCAGAGTATTAACATATCAGGCAAGAAATGGATCATCATTATTGATGAATCGGACGAACCTCAGCTTCTTCTCGACTCTGACGGGTTCCTGAGAGCGGCACTTTTTAACCCGGACTCGCAGCCCTTTCAGCCCTACGCCTTCTGTCACCGTCCAATAGTAGTGAAAGACTCTCGCCTTCGCCTCGGGAATGTCATCGGGAATTTAAAGGTCCGGCCGGAAACAGCAGAGGATGATGTTATCGATCAGGACGTTGTTCTCGTATGGAGTGATAAGAAACGTGTAATTACCGGGGCGGATATCCTTGGCCGATTAATGAGGGGGATTGTCACCAGAACCCGGGGATAGGGTCAGAGCAGGCAGGCGCATGTCCCGCTCATTTGATGATATAATTGCCATATGGCTTTTAGCCTGTTCATTCAGAGAGGGTACTGAACTGCGTGAAATGTTTCCCCTCTCATGAGAAGAGAGATCAGCCGCTCCTTTGATAGAACAATAAACAGATGGAAGGAAAAGAGGGAAATCAGTGAAAGAACGTCCTGTCAGAAAGCCAGTCTATAAAAAAGCTGAGATTATCTTATGTGCTAAAATGTTTGCCGGCACCATAATGAATCTTTCGGAGGACAACATGCTTGTTGAGGTGCCTGTAGTGCGCAATGAAATTGACTGTCTGCCCGATTCAGTCATTGAGGTGAGATTTGAAGACAGTTCCTGTGGTCCCATAAACATGTCATGCAGAGTGGCAAGGATTTACACGGAGGACACTGGCGGCGGGAAGGTGACCCGCATAGGGATGAAGATTAATCATGTTCCCCAGAAATATAAAGAGTATCTTAAAACTCTTTCTTGAATCTGACTGGTCCTTGCCGTTTGAATCTTCTTCAAAAACGACGCTTTGAGGGTTTTCCTTTTTTCCTTTTCAACCGGCGGGACCTGAATTTTTCTTTTATGGCTTCTTTTTTCACAGCAAGCTTTTCTTTCTGCCGGGCCACCTTTTTCTTTATCTCCTCCTGGTGTTCTGAGACGAGACGATAGGAAACATAATATGCCGCAACAGCCATGGGTAGTCCGAGAAGAACGCCTCCTATTGACAGGGACCAGAATACCCCGGGCGATTTGGCCAGCAGTTTTTTTACAAGAGAAAGGGTCATTTCATCGGGAGGGCTGTACACTTTCGTTATCCCGTATATTTTAGAGCCGAGGGAATAGGTGAGACTGTACAAAAATGGCGCCGTAATGGGGTTGGTGACCCAGGCCCCTGCTGCAGCTGAAATCTTGTTCCATTTAAATAGGGCTGCCAGGAATATGGCAATCGGCATCTGGAACCCTATTGTCGGGGTCATTCCGACAAAGACACCCGCTGCAAAGCCAAGGGCTATCTCGCGGGGAGTCCCCCTGATTCTGAGAAACCGGCCAACGAATTTTTTCAGATATGCATTCAGTGTATTAGATTGATCTGCCAGGCACAGTTGTTTCCGCTCACAGCCCCTTCATGTTCTTTTTACTTTAACCCCTCATTGAAGATCTTCCACCTGAGGTCTACGATTGCCTGTTCAATCTTTCTCATATCCGAAGCCTTGGTCTTCGGTTTCCTCAGGGACTCGTAGTAGTCAAATATTTTAATGAGAAGCTCTTTTCTGTTCTTATATGTTTTGTCCAGAAAGGTCTGGTAGGATACGGGATCGTTTTCGAATTTATTGACCATGGCGGGCTTCAGAATATAGCCGAGCATGGATGCCATCGTCCTCGGGTCATACATTATATCGTATGCCCCCAGGCCCATCATGCCCGGTCCCATCATCTGATTGAAATTGGACTTTTCCTCCTCCATCTGGGATGCCGTTGCCTGTTTTTCCATTTGTGCCGGCATTACTCCCTGGCCCTTTGCCTGAGCATATGATTGAGAAGACTGTGAAAAAGAAAAAATACACAGAGTGAGAAGGCTAAAGACATAAAATTTCTTCATTAAAATTCCTCCATTATTATATTTGAACATTGCGAAGCCTCTTCGATATCATCTCGGAGGGGATATGCACTTCCGACATGTCATACTAATATACGCTCTCTGAAATATATTCGTCAATTTACCATTTATTCTCTCTCAATTTTCAGAAAGGTTCCCGTCCGTCAAATTTTATGAAACTATGGTGCGGAAGATACCCTGAAGGGAAAGTCATGATACAATTGTTTTAAAAGAGGTATATATTCATGAGAAGACTTGTTTTGATACGCCATGGACAGAGTGACTGGAACCTGAAGAATCTATTCACCGGCTGGACCGATGTTGATTTAACAGAACAGGGGATTGAAGAATGCCGCAAAGCGGGGAAGCTCCTGAAAGATGCAGGGCTTACGTTTGATGAGACATTTAGTTCTGTTCTGAAGCGCTCCATACGAACACTCTGGATCATTCTTGATGAGCTTGATCTCATGTGGGTCCCGGTGTACAAATCGTGGAGGCTCAATGAACGGCATTACGGCTCCTATCAGGGGCTGAATAAATCCGATATGGTCAAAAAGTACGGGGAGGAGCAGGTATTTCTCAGACGCCGCGGATTTAAGGTGCGGCCGCCCGCGCTTGAGTTGAATGACAGGAGGCATCCCCGTTTTGACCCCCGGTATGCAGGATTCAGTCATGACGAGCTTCCATCGGGGGAATCTTTAGAAGACACACAGCGCCGGGCACTTCCCTTCTGGTTCGACAATATTTCTCCGCTGATTGACGCAGGGAAAAAAGTCCTTGTTTCGGCGCACGGAAACAGCATACGGGCGCTGGTCAAGTACTTTGACAACATTTCCGATGACGAGATCGTGAATCTCAATATCCCGACCGGAATTCCACTGGTGTATGAATTTGATGAAAACCTGAGGGCCGTCAGCCATTATTCCCTCGGCAACAAGGATGAATGACAAATGAAGTCAGGGGCCAAATATCAGGCCGTTTAGGACGCTGCAATGATTTTGGAAAAAAGGCTGTTTATCTGTTCTGTTCAGTTTTATGCAGCCAGTCAGATATATTCATGCTCAGTGATAAAAGCGCCCTGCTTTGCGCATGTACAAGGTCTTTATATGTGTTGCCATAAACCGGCTCTGCGGTCCCTGTCTCCTGCGTGTGAAGAAGAGTTTTCCCGTCTCTGCCAAAGAGCATCCAGCGAGCTGAAAGGTTCACATTTCCACCGGGTGTACCGTCAAGCCTCTCAATACGTATAGAGAGCCGATATTCTACCGCTTCCGACTTTCTCCAGGGAAACCGCAGGACCTGACTGCTTCCTGTCACGGCCGAAATATTTTCTGCGATTACGCGCTCGATGTCTGTCCGGATTGAACCTGCCCACTTGTCAAAGTCGGCCCGCAGGACCTGTCCATCTGGCCTGCGCTTCACAAGCTGAGGGCGGTCTATGTAATCAGGTATCTCAACGGGCATCAGGCCTATGACCGATGAGAAATATGCTGTCTTTTTATCCGCGCTGATGAGACCGTCTCTGGCTGAAATGAGCGTATAAAATTTGGTTTCCGGGGTTGTTGCGCATCCAGTCATGACTACTGTTGCAATAACCAGGATGAGCACGCGTATCGAGCAATTTTTACACATATCTATTCCCCTTTTGGAGCTGCCTTTCCTTTCAGGATCGCTTCCGGGTGCCTGTCAAGGTAGTCTGCTACAAACCTGACGGAGCGGGCCGCAGATGAAATCTCCTTGAGAGTAGTATTTAACTGGAACACAATCTCCGAGTCTTCAGATATAAGCTGTTCAACAGAACGGATGGCCGATCCTGTTTCATCAAGTGTAATTTTAAGGGCCCTTATCGTTTCATTCAGATTGTCGGCCATTTTGGCTGATTCACCGTCCTGAAGAGAGAGGGTCTTTTCAGCCTGTACAAAGGCGAGTCGGGCTGAGTCGGCAGCTGAGGTGAAACTTTTCTCAAGGTTTCCAGTCTTTTCGCCGGCGGCTTTCAAGAAGAGCCGGACATCAGCGAAGGTAGTATTTATTGCCTGAAAACTTGATAAGACATCGGGTGAATTCACAAGCTTTTCAACACCCTCAATGGCTGACACGAGCTTGTTCATTATCTCATCTATAGGGAGCTGCTCAAAGCGTCTTGTCAGTTCTTCAATCTGTGAAGGAACAGTAGGGATCTCGAGATATTCGGTCTTTATGCCGGCATGCCGGGACTCCCTGTCCGGGAAAAAATCAAAATTGACCATCAGTAGGCCTGTAACCATGCTTTGCATCTGAAGCTGGGCGGACAGTCCATTTTCAATGAATGTCCTGAGGTGCACCGAAGGGTCGGAACCCTCGCCTGTCTGGAGAATCCGTTCCTTCTCTAATTCAATGATAACGGGTATATGAACGGACATGTCAGAGGGGTTGAATTTAAGCAGGATCCGGGATACCGTCCCGATCTTGACCCCCCGGAACATAACGGGCGCCCCTACCTTAAGCCCCTTTACAGACCCTTCAAAGAAGAGGGCGAATTTCGGGTTATTGGTGAAGAACCGTCCAGAACCAAGTACGATCAATGTACCGACGGCCAGTGCCAGAGCGCTTAGGATAAATATCCCCATGAGGGTCCTGTTCGTTTTCCTGCTCATGGCGTTGCCTTCCCCCTGTTTAAAAAGGTCCTGACTTTTTCATTCTCTGACTCCCTGCGCAGGACCTCAGGATTTCCGATTGCGGTGATGGTCTTTTCATCGCCATCCAGGTAGACCGCGTTATCAGCTATGGAAAAAATACTGTACAGCTCATGGGTGACCACGACTACAGTGGTGCCGAAGCTGTCCCTTACTTCAAGGATCAGATCATCGAGAAGCTTTGCACTCAAAGGGTCGAGTCCTGCAGAGGGTTCGTCAAAGAAGAGTATCTCGGGATCAAGGGCCATTGCGCGGGCAAGGCCTGCTCTTTTTTTCATCCCGCCGCTGATGTCAGAGGGATAGTAGTCTTCATAGCCGTCCAGTCCTACGAGCGAGAGCTTCAGTGATGCCAGATCTCTGACATCATTCTCCCCGAGATCTGTATGTTCCTGGAGCGGAAGCGCCACATTCTCCGCAAGTGTCATGGAGCTCCAGAGCGCGCCGCTCTGATACAGAACTCCGAATGCACGGAGGAACGTTTCTCTTGTCTCATCATCGGACGCCCAGAAATCTGTACCGTTGAAATAGACATGGCCTTCCGCAGGCCGTATCAGACCGATAAGGTGTCTCAGGAGTGTGCTCTTTCCACACCCGCTTCCTCCCATTATTATGAATATTTCGCCCCTTTGAACAGAGAAGGAAAGGTCTCCCTGTATCAGGGTCTCACCGTATTTCATTGTCAGGTCCCGGACCTGTATGTGAAAGGCATTCGTTTTCATGATAGTATCAAATCATCAGCAGTTTCATTGAAACAAGAGACGCAATTCATTAACGAAAAGGCCTTTGCCGACTATTTCCTGAATGCATATTTCAAATGCCAAGTATATCACAAATTACGGTTATCACGGCTGTCGCAACTACAATACTCACGATGCCCGTCACCACAGCCGATGTGGCAGCCTGACCGACGGCAAGGGCGCTCCGTTTACATTTCAGTCCCCTGTAACACCCTGACAGTGCAATGAGTACTCCAAAAACAACGCTCATAAAGAGGCCGATCCAGAGGTCATTGAGACTGACTGCCTCGAGGGTTTGATTGTAATATTCCATGGGATCAAGATCGAGCATCATCGTACCGACTATCATTCCTCCGAACACCCCCATAATGTCGGCGTAAATGCATAAAAGAGGCATCATCAGCGAGAGCGCAAGGACCCGGGGGAGTACCAGGAATTCGACGGGAGATATTCCGAGGGTCTTGAGTGCGTCTATCTCCTCGTTGACTTCCATTGTCCCTATGTGCGCCGCATAGGCGGCGCCTGTTCTCCCCGCCATTATTATTCCTGCCATGATGGCACCCATCTCGCGCACTATCCCTATGCCCACAAGGTCCGCCACATAGATCTGGGCACCGAACATTCTCAATTGCACGGCCCCCACAAATGCCAGAATAAGACCGACGAGGGTGCTGATAAGTACGACGATGGGGAGTGCCCGCACTCCGCACTCTTCGACAAGGAAAATAAAGTCTTTCAGACGGACCCCTGCTTTTCCGGCAAGCATGTTCATGAAGGCTATCGAGATCTCTCCAATGAAACGCACCGCATCAGTGACGGCCTCTGCCCTCATGTGAACTGAATGGCCGACACGATGAAAAAATGATTCTTTCCGTTCTTCTCTGATGCCTTCTTTCCCCGATGCCGTAACTGCCAGCGTGAGCATATTCTGTAGACCCTTATCGAGGCCTTCCATATCAACAGGAATCCCTGAGAGTGTACACTGCTTCATCACCTTTGCGAGGAATATGAGCAGGCTGCTGTCCCACTTTTCCAGCCCGGCAGTATTCAAGTGGACTGTTCTGATTTTCGATGCGCCGGTGAAATACGGTTCAAGGTCCTTATATGAAGGAAGGGCCTCCATGATCGTGCAGGAACCGGAGAGGGCAATATCCAGCGTTTCTGTTCCGTTCACTGAGACGGTCATGGTACAGCCCGCCGTATTGTTGTCCTTCTCTATCCTGTTCATCATGTCAATGAGTGTTTATTGTATCAAGTATAAGAAAATACCGGAATGATAACAACTTCCGTACTGCGTTATTCACAGATCCCTAAGGTAATGCGGAATAGGTGTGACTATAGCGTGGAATTTCCCCTATGAAGATGTTTCAGCTATTCTCCCATTCATCTTATTTTATTGTGGCGATCCTTAAAAGGAATAAGGCCGTAAACAATCCCGAATGTAGGCATCGTGCTGACTATCTTGAAAAACATTCTGGAATAAGGAATCTTTGCAACAGCTCTTACCTCCTTAAGCCCGGGACTGAAAATGAAAGAAGCCGTATAACTCAGGATGCAGCTCACAATGAAAACAGGCAGGTATTTCGACAAGAATATATCATTGTATCTGACCATGAGTCCGCCGCCGACCGATCCGGTCCGGCCTTGCTCTTGCTCAATTGCAATGATAATGTAAATAAATGATGAATCATGAGTCAGATGAAAAAGATAGTATATCTGAATGCTATGATCGTTCGGTTCTGTTATTAAAAAACAACTCCCAGTCCCAGGGCGTCATAGCATGCACAAGGTCGAAAAAAGCTGCGGGAAGACGTTATGTCAGTATTTTTGGAAGAGATGCATCTATATGCTCTCTCGGCATGAGTGTCTCTGATAACCTCCAGTAGGGTACAACCTCTCCATTGTTGCTTATGAGAGTGCCCTGTGGTAACGTATTTGAACGAGCTGAAGTTGATGCTGACTCAGGGACGCCCTGTTTCTGCATCAAACAAAAGGCATGTCCCGGCATTCACTGCCAAAGAATTAGGAGGATGTATGATATCGAATATTCTCGTTGCAACCGACGGATCCAAAATCTCACAAAAAGCCGTTAAATATTCCATTGAACTTGCGAGTCAAACAGGTGCATCCATTACCCTCCTCACGGTAATTGACAACAGCAGCCTTATTTCTCAGTCCATGCCGGCTGCGCTGTCTCCCTCGAAAGTTATTGAACCAATTGCTCATTATTTGAGAAGAGCTGCTGAAAAGTACATTGAACGGGCAACGAAGGTGTGCGTAAAAAGCAAAGTCTCCTGTGAAGGCGTTATCCGGCAGGGGCATCCTGTGGAAGAAATACTACGGGAAGCGAAGAAGTCGAAAGCGGACATGATCGTGCTCGGATCGCAGGGGAAGAGTACCCTTGAATCAGCTGTTCTCGGCAGCGTTACCTATGGGGTCATTCACAATACTACGAAATATCCCGTGCTGGTGATAAGAAAATAAGCATTGTATGTTCCCCCTGCTTCAGTTTCGCATCATTTTCCATGTTACCTTTCGGGTCAACCAGAATCCCCGGGCCTTTCAGGCTGTTGACTGCCATCCTGGGAAGTCAGAGGGACCGGCAGTGGTGAACGAATGTGGAGGTCTCTCTGAGGGAAAGGTATCTCTACCCCCGTTTCTCTAAATTTACGAACGATGGCGCAATTCAGTTCGGAACGGACCCGGTAATAGTCCTCGGGGTCCCGGATCCATGCACCGAGAAACATGTTCCATGATGAGTCTCCGAACTCACGCAGACGAACGACGGGAGCCGGGCTTTTCAGGACCTCTTTATTTTCATTCGCAACATCACTGAGTGCCTTCAGCACGGTGTCGAGGTCAGACTGGTATGAGACTCCGACCAGAATGTCGACACGAACTTTTTTGTCACCATGGGACCAGTTGACGACCTGGGCCGAAACGAATTCAGAATTAGGAACGATAATGGATATGTTGCTGAGGGACCTGATTACAGTGGACCTCATTTTAATTTCCACCACGTCCCCTTCGGTACCTCCGACGGTAACGCGGTCTCCAATTTTTATGGGACGTTCAAAGAGCAGGATCAGGCCGGATATGAAATTAGACGTAATATTCTGAAGACCGAATCCGATACCAACGGAGAGGAATCCGAAGACAACCACCAGTCCGCTGAAATCAACCCCGATAAACTGGAATGAAAAAGCCGCGCTTGCTACCAGAAAAGCGTAATAGAAGACGCGGGATACATTGTAAACAATGCTTTCCTCAAGATGCAAACGGGGCAGGATCCTGGAGCGGAGCAGCCGTGTAACGTAACCGGAGAGGATCATGAGAAAGGTGAACGTTACAAAGAATATCATTATGGACAGAACTGTTACCGGCGTCTGGTTCAGTGTGAAAAGCTTGAACTGCATCAATGTCTTCACTATTTCACCAAAATTATCAAAGTTCACGGAACTCCTCCTTTCACACTCCATGATATTTCTGTTCATTCAATAATACACTATGGCGGGTAATATTAAGAGAAGGAAAAGATGTAGCGAGAAACGGAGAGAACTGTAAATATTTCTGATTGCCTATATTCAGAAATGTTGATACAATTTCTGAATCTTATTTGATAAGAGTTTATAAAGAGAGGATAGGATATGAAAAGATTTAAAAATATTCTCCTTGTCAATAACAGCGAGATAAAAAACCCCGCTGCACTGACATGCGCTTTTTCATTGGCTAAAAACAACAACGCAAAAATAAGAATCGTAGATGTGGTAAAAGAGACATCCAGCTATCAGCCAATCCTTCCCGAGAGTGCTAAAAGCATAAATATTCACGACATGCTCGTTCAGGAGAAAAGAGAACATTTGGATAGTTTGTTGAGACCATTTCAGAAAGAAGATGTAGAGACATCAATTAAAATTCTCACTGGAATCCCCTTTCTCGAAATAATCCGTGAAGTGATTAGAAAAGATCATGACCTTGTCATTGTTACCCCTGAGGGAAAAAGTGAATTCAAGGACATGCTTTTTGGTACTACTACAATGCATTTATTGCGTAAGTGCCCCTGTCCTGTATGGGCCATTAAGCCTTCCTCAGATGTTCCCTTTCCCAGAATTCTCGCAGCAGTTGATCCTGATCCGGATGACAAAGAAAAAATTTTACTGAACAGGAAGATTCTTGAAATATCTTCATCTCTTGCTGAAATGCAGGGGAGTGAACTGCATATTGTGCATGCCTGGGATTTCCATATACGAAGTGTAATGCTCCCGAAACAAACGACGGATGAGATAGCTGAAGAAGTGAGATCTATACACAAATCATGGTTCGAAGAACTGTTAGGGAAGCATGTGCCCGATCTCCCAGAAAATCAGGCCCATCTTCTTAAGGGTAAAGCAGGCATTCAGATTCCCGGACTGGCAAAAGAAAAAGATGTAGATCTCATTGTTATGGGAACGGTAAGCAGAACGGGAATCCCGGGGCTCCTCATAGGAAATACAGCTGAGAAAATTCTTTACCATGTGGATTGCTCCGTTCTCGCCGTTAAACCCGATGAGTTCACTACTCCGGTAGAAGTGAATGAATAGCTGGACTTCATTGGCTTTATTTTCTGTACACGATACTTTTCACAGTCGAGTATATCCTGCGTTTAGTATGCATCGGCAGTCCGGTAAAGTATGCCAAAAGTTTTTTTGGTGTCGTTGATCTCCTTGCAATTCTCCCTGCCTATGTTAGTCTGTTCATCCCGGGCAGCCAGTATCTTGTTGCAATAAGGATACTCAGAATTCTCCGCGTCTTTCGTGTCCTCAAGCTTGTGCAATATATGCAGGAGTCCCAGGTCATTATGCAGGCCCTCTGGTCCAGCCGGCGGAAAATATCAGTGTTCCTCTTTGCGGTGTTTACACTTGTAATAGTGTTTGGTTCTCTCATGTATTTCATCGAAGGAGAAGAGAACGGGTTTACCAGTATTCCAAAGAGCACATACTGGGCAATTGTAACACTTACAACTGTCGGTTATGGAGATATATCGCCAAAGACAAATATCGGTCAGATAATTTCAGCAATCATCATGATATTGGGATATAGTATTATTGCTGTTCCCACCGGAATCGTTTCGGCGGAGCTTGCGTTTGCTAAAGGACGGGTAAAGCATATAGTATGTCCGGAATGCAGCAGCGAAGATCACAGTGCTGACGCCAAGTACTGTAAAGACTGCGGGACAAAACTATAGACGGCATCTTTTGTCAGGCTTGTCCAATCCGCAGCCGGGCAGGACCCCGCTCAATCTTCAACTATTATCCTGATGACAGCCACGGATGTAGCAGGCTTCTTCCCATTCCTCGGGATTGCTCTCTGCTGGCAGGGATGTTAAAGACTGTCGAATGAACAGAAAGTGCGGACTGATGGTGACACAGCGCGTGGGAATTACTTCCACCTTAGAGTGTAGCCATCTCCACATTGCTGAAATTTCTCCGGTAATATTTCATGTAGTCGGTTTTACGCTCGAGCGATTCAATAACTGCATGAGCAAAATTAACCTTTTCGAATTTCTGTGCGCTGCCCAGGCCTCCCGGGCTGAAGACGTTTATCTCCATCAGTTTGTCACCCACTATATCCAGCCCCACAAGGAACATGCCGTCAAGCACGAGTTTGGGCCGTACCATCTCTGCAAGTTTCAGGTGTTCGTCGGTAATGACCGCCTGCCGCAGTTTGCCGCCCGCGTGAATGTTGCTTCGTATGTCATCACCGGCACGTTCCCGGCGGAATGCAGCATACTTGCCTTTGTAACGCAGCGGGAGGCCATTCATGAGAAAAAGGCGCGTGTCTCCTTTTGCGGCGGCAGGCAGATATTCCTGGGCTATGACATAGCCGTCCCGGCTTACTGCATCGACCATCTGATTGAGATTTGAAAGGTCGTCTTTCCGTACCAGGAAAACATTCGTTCCCCCTGATCCCTGCAATGGTTTCAGGATAATATTCCCTCCCTCTTCTTTTGCAAACTGTCTAATTTCTTCCCGGTCACGGGTTATGATCGTCCTCGGCCTGACTTCTTCCGGGAAGAGCTGGAAATACATTTTGTTCATGGCCTTTGAGAGGCCCATTGGATCATTCAATACAATTACACCATGACGCATGGCAGCCTTGCCGAATATTATCCCTGAGGCCTGCGCCCATGCCCGGAACCCTGTATCTGTCGACGGATCACTCCGAAGCATAAGAATATCAAGATCATCAATGGTAATGCGCTCACGCAGTGCCTTTTTCCCCTGGAGATCTGTTAAATATGTCTGTGTTGATTTGTAATTTTTTTTAGGCAGAGATCGGGCCCGAGCGCGGATTTTATCATCTTTGTCATATGCGAAATCTCCGGCTCCCATTACCCACAGCTCGTGTCCGCGGTTAGTGGCGGCCATTCCCAGCCTGCATGTTGTGTAACCGGCTTCTTCTGTGCTGACATCGTTTACCATAAATCCTATTCTCACTTTTTCCTCCGTTCAATTAAATTAAGCAGTGAGCATCCGTTCCGAAGCATTGTTATTTTATCCTCCGTATCAGAAAAGTCCAGGTAGCGGGGTCTTAATGGTACAGCCCGAAGTACCCTGCGCCACTGGAGTTCCTGTATTATCGGGACATGATCAGTTGAAATCTTCCCTACAAACAAGGGGGCTACCTCTCCACCCCTTTCAAGATATTTCAGTAACTTTACGAGACCTTGCAGATAAACCGCGTCTTTGGTCAGTCCACCGCTGCGGTATACACGTGCTGTTATGGTAAATGCAGTCCGCTGCTCGAACCCGTAATCCCGGTTCAGTTTACGAAAGGTTTCGATAAACGAGGCCCCCTCGGTAAGGCACTTCACTGCTGCCACACGACCTGCGAGCAGACGCAAACGGGGACGGCTGAAGCCTCCCGCAAGATACTCCGCCAGAACAGCAAGGCCTTCCTGCAGTTCTTCGTAACCAGCGAGGCCACTGTAGAGCTGCCTGAATGGCTGAGCGCGTCCGTTGAAATAGGTAACAACATGTGTCCCCACCTCGTGCTGTATAAGCGCTTCTACCCTTGAAACAGGTATTTTCGTATTGCTGCTGATAAGTAAATTCCCCCGTGAAACCATGAGGCCAACAATGTCAGAGCGGATCTGCACGCCCGCAGATATCGAAGGGTAGTTCTCCCTGTAATACTCAAGCTCTTCCTTTGCCCGTGCCGCGAATGACACTGCATTCAAGTATTTAGTCCGGGAGTCGTCACGACTGTGAGGCGGCAGTGTCTCAAGGATTTCTTCTGCAAGCCCCATTAACTTGTCACTGACTCCGCCGAAGGTCAGCAGGCTGCCGTACAGGAAGCTTTTTGTATCCCTGTCTTCAATCATTGTCATTTGACGGTCAAGCTCTGTCCTTTTTTCGCGGAAGAGAGAAGCCAGGACTGGGTCTTCCACATTTTCGACAGGGATTTTGTATATCTCCCGTTTCATTGCTGCAGGATCGATGTGTCGCTTCCTGTAATAGAAGACCGGTGATTGCCCGAATTGACCTTTCTTGAATTTTGACCACGCTGAGTCAATATTTACGGGCGTTAAAAGGAGAAGAAAATCAAAGGAACTGCTGATGCCTGCAAGGCGGCGGTCAACATCCCACACGGCTTTGACCATAGCGCGGCGTCCAAGAGAGTAGTAATGGCCGGGGCGAATATCAGTTTGACTATGTGAAAATTCGAAGGCCGCGCGTTTTAACGCTCTTGATAAGCCAAGGTGCAGTTTTCGGAGCGTTAATGGAAACACATCGCCGTTGCCGGGACTGCGGAAGACGGGCTGGACTTCAAGGCCCATGAGATAACAGTTGAGCCTGTCAGCCTCTTTTTTCGGGATGAGTAATCCCGGACCCGGGAGTGAACCCTGCTTACGATATACGACCTCAACATCTGCTGATTTTTTGTTCAGCTTTATTTTGAGCAGGGCCTTCTCAAGTGTTTCGGCAGTACCTGTCAGAGGGCCTGATGAAGGCAGGAGTATCCGGAAGGTCGGTATTGCTGTGGCCATGTCCATGTCAGGGTTTTCTTCTCCGCTCCAGATTTCTATAATCAGCAGGGCCCCGCATTTCTTTGCAAGTGTCTCACCAACTGCGCGAATAAGCATCGACAATCCCGATTTGAATTTCCTGGCCCCCGAGGCAATCATATATGATGCTTCCCCTTTTAAAAGGAGGTCTGTCCCCTTGTCAGGACGTTTGGGGGGGCGCCTGTATACCAGTAGAAAAGGCAGCGTCCGGTCGATATGCAGCCGCCCTTCAAAGGGTAATGTCCGCCTGACCTGCTTCCCCTCGGAAAGACGTTTACATATAGCCTGTGTCAGTTTCTCGAAGGCTGCTGCCCTATATTCATTTTTTCCCATATCAATAAAATCATAACAGAATTATGATTCTAATCCCGTTTGCAATAATATCAGATAATCATCGGAGTTTTGACAGTTCTTCAATAATCCCGGAGACGGTAGATTTGAGGGCCCTGCAAATGGCCTCCATGATCACAGGGTCCGGCTTGCCTGTCCACTCGTCCATAAAGAACTTCTTCATTTCAACGGCGAGGGCACAGCCCGTTTCCGGAAATCTTTCATGGACCCAGCGCGGGAAGTTCCCACCTCTGAACCTGACGTTTTCACGTACATCAAGATTCCGGCCGAGAAAGTCAAAACCCCGCAAGTCAGCAATGAATCTATCAACAACGGGTGCCCAACGCTCCCGTTCCATGGTGCCCGTCCCTATGTTCACTTCCGGATTTAATTCCGGATCAGCAGCAGCACCTTCCGGACCTTCCCTGACGTGATTATATGAATGAATATCCAGAACAACAAAGCGGCCGAAACTGCGCTCTGCATTTTTAAGCACCCCCATGACCTCGGAGTAAAAGGCGTCATAGGCTTCAAGGGAGCGTACAATTATGTCCGACGAAGGTTCAGTTTTCCAGATATTCAGTCCCCAGGCGTCTTGCGGACCTGTGTAAACGGCCTTCTCTCTGGGACGGTTCAAATCTACTTCAAAACGGGAGTGCAGGCCAATTATTCTCGTATCGGCTATTTCGGCCCACTCAGCTGTGAAAGGATCTTCCTCACGTAACCGTTCTGAATCGCTCAATGCGAGCAGTTCTGCCAATTCCGGTCGGACAAGGTGACCATTATGAATTGCTGTGGCGATAACAGGACTCCTGCTTTCA
>CALZGI010000204.1 GCA_945786855.1 Thermodesulfovibrionia bacterium
GCGTGGTCAGGATAAAGACATGGAACGGAGACGGATCAATCAACATAAGCATATCGGACACAGGTGCAGGAATTCCTGAAGACAAACTCAACAGGATATTCGAGCCCTTTTTTACTACGAAGGACGTGGGGAAGGGGACCGGCCTTGGTTTGAGCATAAGCTACGACATCATAAAAAAACACAACGGGGAGATCACCGTTGAGAGTGAAGTAGGAAAAGGCACTGTATTTACTATCAAGATTCCTGGAGGGCAGTGAAATGAGCGAAGATGAAGAGATAAAAATATTGTGTGTCGATGACGAGAAAGGTGTACTGAAGGCTTTAGAGAGGCTCTTTCTGGACAGTGATTACGAAATTATTACTGCCGACGGAGGGGAAGAAGGGCTGGATATACTGAAAAAAACAGACAGAATCCAACTGGTCATATCCGATTACCGGATGCCGGGGATGAATGGAGTTGACTTCCTGAGGGAAGTCTGCACGATACGGCCAAATACCTTGAGAATCGTCCTGTCAGGGTATGCAGACACTGCTGCAATAGTTGATGCGATCAATGAAGGTCAGATATATAAGTTCATTCCCAAACCATGGAACGACGAAGAACTGAAAAATACTATATCGAAAGCGATGGAGCACTACTTCACGAATCAGCAGATCATTTTTCTCACCAGTGAACTGGAGGCCAGAAACCGTGACCTTCAAGAAATAAACAGCAACCTTGAGAAAATCGTGGAAGAGAGGACATCGGATCTGTTAATGCAGAACAGGATTCTCACCGCTTCCCAGAACATACTTGATTCACTGCCCGTCGGTGTCATCGGAATAGACCCGGAAGGAACAGTGGCGCAGTGCAACAGGATGGGACAGACAATTTTCAGTCAGGAAGAAGGCAACATCATGGGCCTCGACAGAAGGGATTCATTCCCTGAAGATATAAATGCCTTTATTGAAAAACTTGCCATCGAAAAAAAACTGTCCACATGTATCAGTAAAAACGGACGAACCATCTCTGTGAGGGGCGTATACATGGCATGCCCCGGCGGGCAGGAAGGGGCAATATTAATTCTGGATGAGGAAGGAAGAGAGAATGGAAACTGCCAGTAAAATAAAAGCTGATGACCCTGTACAGATCCTCTTCGTGGACGATGAAAAAGGCGTTCTGCAGTCACTCAGGCGCCTCTTTATTGATGAGAACTACGAAGTTCTTCTCGCAAATTCAGGGGAAGAGGCTTTAGAAATATTGAAGTATCACTTTAATGTGGGGGTCATTGTCTCCGACCAGAGGATGCCGGGAATGACAGGCGTTGATTTTCTCAAAAGGGCTAAACAGATAGCCCCGGATTCCCTCAGGATCCTCCTGACCGGATATGCTGACATCAACGCTGTCGTTGACGCCATCAACAAGGGGGGAGCATACAGGTACATCACAAAACCGTGGAAAGATGACGACCTTATCCAGACTGTCAGAGAGGCAGAGAAATATTATTCCCTCAGCAGGCGAAACAGGGAACTTCAGACCGTGGTTGAAAAGCAGAACGCAGAGCTGAAGCACTGGAATTCAGAACTCGAATATATGGTGCAGGAGCAGACCCTCGAATTACAGAAGAATAATAAAATACTGGAAGACCTGAATGTAAGTCTGAAAAGAAATTTTAAAAATACAATCATCGTCTTTTCGAGCCTTCTCGAACTTCGCGATAAAAAAATGATCAACCACTCAAAGAACATCGCCGAAATCTCAGTGAAAATTGCGCGGGCCATGAAACTTCCGGGAATTGACCAGGAGGCTATCACCGTCTCATCTCTCCTCCATGATATCGGGAAAATAGGGATTCCCGATATCATGCTGTTAAAAGAGTTTGAGGAGATGGATGACCGCGAGAAAAAAGAATACATGCTGCACCCCGTAAGAGGACAGGCCGCAATTGACTCCGTACCGACCCTGAGAAAGGCCGGCATCCTGATACGACACCACCACGAGTGGTTCAACGGGGAGGGCTTTCCTGACAGTTTAGCAGGAGAGGGAATACCTCTTGGTTCAAGGGTCATTGCCGCTGCTGACTATTTTGAACGTACAATCAGAAAGATGGAAACCGACAATGATGCTGCAGTTGCGCTGAGCCACGTAAAAGAATCTATCGGTTCACGGATTGACCCGCAGATATATCCCTACCTGGAATCAGCAGTACACGAGATGTACGCAAAAATGAGAGCAAATGCAGGCATGGCCGAAAAAGAATTGAGTGTAAACGATATCAGGGAGGGAATGTTGATATCGCGAGACGTGAAGAGCGGCACAGGAGTGAACCTGCTGGCACGAGGGACTGTCCTCGATACAATAAACATCGAGGCAATCAGGCGTTATTATGAACTGGATCCGTCAACAGGCGGTATCTTTGTTGTTGAAGAGCAGGAATGATGGAAATAAAATATGCAGTGATAAATATAAGGAGTGTTTTACATGGAAAACTCAATACTGCTGGTTGATGATGAATCAAGTGTATTATCGGCACTGAAAAGGGCCCTTATAGATGAGCCCTATACAATTCACGCGGTAAACAGCGGCGCTGAAGGACTCAGCGTCCTCGAGGAAACTGCTGTTAAGCTCGTCATTTCAGATGAAAAAATGCCGGGGATGTCAGGAAGTGCATTCCTTTCAACGGTAAAGGAACTCTTTCCTGAAACTCTGAGAATTATTCTGACCGGGCACGCAAGTATAGAGGCGGCAATGAATGCGGTCAATAACGGGGAGATATACAGGTTCTTTTCCAAACCATGGAACGAAATAGAACTGAAACTGGCCATTCGCTCAGCCATTGAAAAATATGATCTCGAAGCAGAGAACAAAAGGCTCCTGAAAACAGTGACGCGACAGGCTGACGAACTGAAACAGCTTGAAGAAACGCACCCTGGAATTACTGATCTGGAAAGAGATGAGGACGGCACCCTGGTCCTGAATGAAAAACCTCATGGCGACAAAGACATATCTGAAATTCTGTCCGAACTAGCTGAAGAACCCGATGCAAGAGAAGATATCTGAGAAACACGTTTTCTGGTGCAGAACAAAAATCAAATATAAGATTTTGTTCATTAATCGGGGCA
>CALZGI010000205.1 GCA_945786855.1 Thermodesulfovibrionia bacterium
CTATGGAGGATGAAGTATCAATTTATGATTATTGTGAATTGCGAGGCACTATTCGAATAGAAAAAGGGACGAATATCAATACACATTGTAGACTGACGGGAAATGTAAATGGTATTACTATTGGAAAATACTGTGCCATTGGATATCGTGTACTCATTATTGAAGGCAATCATAATACGAACAGACCTTCACAACAAACAGGGTTTTACAAAAAACACTTCAATACAAAATTAAACCATGTTTCAAAGGGACCCGTTTCAATCGGAAGTGATGTATGGATAGGTGCTCGAAGTATTATATTGTCTGGAGTTCGAATTGGAGATGGTGCGATAATCAGTGCCGGGTCTGTCGTGGCTCATGATGTTGAACCTTATTCTATTGTTGCCCAGGTCCCAGCAGTTCATAAAAAGTATCGCTTTAGTAAAGCAATCATGAGGCAGCTTTTAGAGATTAAATGGTGGGAATGGGATGAGGATAAGATTAAGAGAAACCAGCAATTTTTTATGAGCAACTTGAATGAAATATCAGATGTATTCGATTTAATTCAATAGATTGCCGCATTGCACGTTTTGATGTGTCCATGCTCGCAGTATAAAGTCTTTCGGCTTATCAATGATGATGTCGAGAAGTGTTGTCGAACTATAACTCAGAAAGTGTGATTTATTATGAATATATTGCAACGAAAGAACAGTGCTTTGGCCGAAGATTTAATGGTCTTCCCATGCGGCATGTCACGATCGGGGACAACACTTCTTGCCACTGTTTTGGACTCCCACAGTCAAATATCTCTTGGCTATGAGCTAATTCCACCCAAGTTACCCGGCCCATCAACCTTGATTGAGGCATTGGAAGAAGGACTGAACCTTAGCAACGGGGATTTCGAAAAGTGCGGAACGGCTTTGCGTGATTCAGGGGAAAAGAGTATTGGATTATTTATGACAAGAAGCTATCGTGCCGGCATTTCCGCGGGTGAACTCCGTAACATACTGAAAGAAATGCAGGAGAAGGGTCTTCACACAATTTCGAGTTTTAAAGAAAGGCTTTATGTGGCGTTCATGATAGCAAAACGCAAGCATTTAAATGAATCGACGAATGCCTATGGTTTTAAATTCAACTCTCCGTCAGTCTCGGAGGCGTTCAAAGTCTTTCCGGGCGGTTATTTTGTCTACATAGTGCGGGACCCCCGGGATGTAGTGGCCTCTCATATCAAACGCGGTTTTGAACGAACAACACAGGAAATATGCATTGCATGGAACAATTATATACAATCTTTTGAAAATTTTCGTGAGGGACATGAGGACCGAAGTATAATTATTCGATATGAGGACCTGGTATCCCGGCCTCATGAAACAATTAATAAAATTTTTCGTATACTTCCATTGGAATTAGAGCAAAGTATATTCAGGTTTTATGAATCTAAAGCGAGTGTTCACAAAGGTGGGCATCCAAATGCAGAGAATTTAAAGAAGAACTTTTTTACTTCAAGCATAGGAAGATGGGGCAATGAATTATCGAGTGACGACATTGACACCATACAGAAATCATGTGGTAAGGCCATGAAGCATTATCATTATCATTCATTAATATAACCATATACAGGAAATGATAATTCATCCTGGAGCATTATGCTGTTCGTCACAAGAATGCACTCTTGCAATTTGTAAACAAGTATACATGAGAACGGCCACGGTCTTATGTGTCTGGGTATAGAGCTATAATTAACAGTTTCTTGTCAGGAGGCGTTATGCTTTTTAAAAAGAAAAAAAATAAAGAGGAAAAGGGAAAAGCCGTGAGCAAAGAACTGCCACCGAAAAGGGGGGAGCGATTGATTGCTCAGGAGGAGGCGGTGACCGTTACAGCACTCGATGAAGGAGCCATGGAAATAACAAAAGATTCGACCTTCACTACTCATCATAGACAGGGTTCACATCGGGGCATACGAGCGTCCAATATAATCAATGATTTCTTTGATATTGAGCACTTCCGTGACAAGAAAATTCTTGAACTGGGCCCCGGGCATTACGGCTTCGCTCTCCTGGCCAGGCATTTGGGGGCCCACGTTGTATGTGTAGAGCGGGACCCTGTTTTTATAAAACTGGGAAGATATCTTGGGTTTAAGGTTCTTGATATAAACTTTGAAGATCTGACAGTGGATAAAGCAGGTCAACGGTTTGACGGGCTCTGGATGAAAGGCGCTTTTAATGCATGTAGAGTAAAAAACACGGAATCTCTGTATGATTTTGTCAAAACAATTACAGAGATTATAACTCCGGTAGGATGGGGTTGGTGCGTTACAGCGAATAAGACGGGACATGAAAATGAAGAAGAATTTGAAAAGGAGCGGATTGAGGCTCAAAGAGGTGCATTTTTACAGCATGGGTGGAATGCATCTCCGATAGGTGATGATGACCGCAAGAGATACGCGCTGAAATATGCAGGCGCATTGTATTACTTCACGCGGAACCTGAGTTAAAAAAAATATTAAAAATTATGAATGATGTAGTCAGCAGATCAAACAATTTTAACAAGGTTCAGCGTATATGGAAAGCTACCCCTGAATACTATTCTGATCCATGGCAGTATTACGTAGATTTTATCAATATTCTTAAAGCCCGTGGAGCCCGCTTTATAACCATGAGCGATGCTCTTGATAAAAAATTCCAGGAAACAGATATTAACATTCTGCTTGACCACCATATAGATTATTATCCGATTGAAACAGAGGTAATGTGCCGCTGGGAGCTGGAGAACGAGGTAATATCAAGTATATACCTGTTCAACCGTTTTGAGTATTATGACTCATCGCAATTAAAGATATGGGACGTTGAAAACCTGAATATTGATTTTTACAAGGATTTAGAGAGCAAGGGCTTTGAGATTGGCTATCATCAGAATGCGGTGGGATTGGTACGTGTCTCCAGAACCGGGCGAACCTATGATAAGAATATATCGCGCGATGATATTGAGAAGGCCAAGGCTGTCTTTGCGCGCGATGTTGATAACCTTTCGAGGTATTTTAATATTCGGACCTTCATCCCTCACGGCGCAGGAGAGGCAAATGCTCACTTGACAGAACTGCCTGATGGCTATGAACGATTGACCTGGGTATATAATAATGCTCATCGCAATAAATCCATGCCTTCGCCGATTGAGTGGCAAAATTATTCAGATTCATGCGGTCAGAGGACTCAGCGAATCAGAGGGTCTAATGCCCATTATCTTCTTCATATAGACAATTTGCACGTCAAGGCGTATCTTGCGGAGCCGGGTTTGCATCACATCCTGATTCATCCAGGGCGTTTCGGGAAAGGAATGCCCTACCATATGTATAGTGGAACCATTCCTGATGAAACGACTACTTCAGTAAACCTTGAATTTGAGGCTTCAGATAATGAGAACCTGCCTCTTTCCAGTGCTGCGCTTATTTCCTCCTGGGAGGGAAATAGTGGGAAAAAGCGTCGAAGAGCAAACTGGAAATTACATTCAGACTCTGCAACTCTCATGGACATAAGCTCAAAATACTACCTGTTGTGCGATGACATTACGGTTCTTCGCAATCATATGGCGCACAATGAACTGTGTGTCCCATTTTATCTTATCCAGGAAAGACATGATAGTAACAAAAAAAAGGAAATGATAAAGTCTCTGCCGAGCAGCAAGTATGCTCGAGTATCTGACCTATGTGCTCCAGTAGAATCTGCCCATGAAGATCAGGATTATATAAACGAGCTTTTTCTTAATCAGTTTCGCCCCTATTTTAATTTAGTCTATACCAGCAAGGTTCTCAAACATTTGATCACTTCTAGCATAAAGTATGACTGCCTTTACCTGAGTAACCTGTTAATTAAGAATTCTAATGAGATATCATTACTGCTTAACACGCTTGACAAGTATGCAAATGCTCAATGTGTCGTTATAAATGCAAAAGTGGTTGGGCTTGAACTGAAAAGCTGGTTAAAACGACTTTCTAGTGATTTAAAGAAAAAATATGTTATTAACTATTCGACAATATCATCCGATGAAATCGGTTTGTTTATTATTACCAGGCAGTTTATGAACTTCAGAGTAAAAGATGTTCTGAGAAATGCAGTGTTCAAAGGAATTAACTCCTTCAAAACAATGGCTAAATTTATTGTTAGTCACAATGCTGAACATAAACAAAAAGCGAAGAACACTCATGTTTCCAAAAAGAAGAAGAATGATATGTCCCTTTTGAACATAGCTGACCTTACAGTAGAAGACAAAAACAAACTTGAGCGGCTTTCAGCTGCGCGGATGGACTCGATTGATGAAACGTTCAATCGTTTCAGGGATAGTATTAAATCCATTCCCCGCAGCTTTAACAAGCATACGAATAATCTTTTACGATTTGACTTTCCTGAAGCAGGTTTGAGCGAAGGAATGCCATACGTAAAACTTCCCAATGGACGAATCTTTTATGGGGCTCTTCCCAACAAAAAGACACGCCGTGAATTTGCATTCCTCAAAGATCGTGTTTCACCTGCACTTACTGACGATACATATTTAACGGCTCTCGATATCACAAGTCGTTACCTGACAGATTTCTCGTGGTATCCCAAAGAGATACTGCCGTCAGAGGGAGGTGCGGTGGTGGAGGCCGGAGCATACGTTGGTCATAAGACTATTCGTTTTGTAGATGATGCAGTCGGTACGTCCGGAAAGGTCCTGGCAATAGAAATGATGCCCGATAATGTTCAGGTATTACGGAGAAATGTTAAAGAAAATAACCTTGATAAGTGCATTGATATTGTAGAATGCGGTGTATGGAATGAAAAAGGCGAAACATTGGTTATGGGGAAGGGGCGTCAGAGAAATTCACTAGTGCCCCTTGACCAATTAAAGCCGGACATTGTAATTTCAGTTCCCGTCAATTCCTTGGACAATATACTGCAGTCATGGGGGAAAGATATTATCGACTTCCTGGTCCTTACGGTGAACGGGGCTGAAGTCGAAGCTTTGCGGGGGCTCGATACAATGCTTAATCATATCAAGGTGATATATATAGCAGCATGTTATACCCGGGATGGCCAAAGTACCTACGCCACGTGTATGGAAA
>CALZGI010000206.1 GCA_945786855.1 Thermodesulfovibrionia bacterium
CTGTTTCTCATCTCTCGCATAAGTTTCAGCCCTGCCGATTTCATCAGATAGGTCTGGCCGAAACTCAATGCGCCCTTCAGGGCAAAGAGTAAGATTATGCCTGCAGGGACATATTTCATATAGTCATATCTTTTTTCGGCAAGTATCTCATCGAGGGCAGGTTTCACTACCCAGGCAATCGCAGCGGTAATGCCCGAAACCATAAGTCCGAGAATAATCCCGCCAAAAACTCTTGGCCAGTATGGTTTTGTGATGATTATTGTCTTTTCAAGAAAAGTCATGAGCTATAGTATAGAAAATATATAATTATATGAACAGTTGGCAGCAGCTGTTCGCTGTCCTGTTGTTTTTGCTCAATTTTTGCTGTATTATACCAGATCAAACAATGTTCTCCCGATCAGCTCCTATAGTGAATGAAGAATTGATTGATATTCTGGAATGCAGGCCTGGCTTTGCCATTCTTAGGAATAATTACTGATCAGGAATAGCCACGAATGGAGACTAATAATGAATAAGAAATCTGCAAACATGAATTTCCGCGGGAAGACTGTGCTGGTAACGGGTGCCGCTGGATTTATCGGATGGAAAGTGTCCCAACTTTTATTGGAGATGAACAAAAATGTGATCGGCGTCGATAACATGAATGACTATTATGACCCTGCCCTGAAGAAATGGAGACTGAGCTCCCTGAAAAAATTCCCGAACTTTACTTTCCATAAGGCAGATATCGGCAATTACAGGAAACTGAAAAGTGTATTTGATGGATATAAAATAGACGGCATTATCAACCTTGCTGCAAGAGCCGGGGTGAGAGCATCTGTTGAGGACCCATGGGTATACCTTGATACGAACACAAAAGGAACCCTTAACCTGCTGGAATGCTGCAAGACTCATAAAGTAAAAAAATTTGTTCTTGCATCGACGTCAAGCCTTTATGCATCGCTGGACATGCCCTTTATAGAAACAGCAAGAACGGATACTCCACTTGCTCCCTATTCCGCCTAGAAAAAAGGCGCCGAGGCAATGTGTCATGCATACCACTATCTAAACGGACTTGATATAAGTATTTTGCGGTACTTTACCGTGTACGGCCCGGCAGGCAGGCCTGATATGAGCATATTTAAGTTTTTAAATAAAATGAATACGGGCAAAGCAATCCCTCTCTACGGGGATGGGAGCCAGACCAGGGATTTTACATACATTGACGATATTGCCGACGGAACTGTACGGGCCCTCAAACCTGCAGGTTTCGAAATATTTAATCTCGGCAGTGACCATCCGGAAAAGCTTAACTATGTAATTGGTTTGCTCGAAAAGTATATGGGAAAGAAAGCCAAAATCAGGAGATATAAACTGCACCCCGCAGATGTTACAGCAACATGGGCAAATATAGATAAGTCGAAAAAGATCCTTGGCTGGAAACCCACAATGCCCCTTGAGGAAGGCATAGAGAAAACAGTCACCTGGTTTCTGGAGAATGAAAAATTCCTGACGAGCCTGAAATGGATCGACTGAATCAGTCAAAAAATAAATTGCAGCATGTAAAATTTAGGAATTTCTCTATAATAATTGTTCCATTATTTTATTTTTTTTTATATTTGATTCCCTTTATTATTCCAGCGGTCCCTTCACAAGCCGTATATCGTCGATCCATGCCGTACCCGGGCCGCTCATAACAAGATTCAGTTTCACGTAGTCGGGATTCTGCCCTTTCTTAAGAAAAAATAGAGTTTCCATTGTTGTCCAGCCCGTAGTCCCCTTTGAAGGTGTCTGCAGGTTTCGCGAAAAAAACTCGCCCTGCCCCTGAAGGTGAACCCACATTTCGAGAAACACATCACCTTCAACATCCATGGTGCTGACCTTTGCCTGATATATCAGGCGGGCATTCTCCAGGTCCAGATCACTTAATTCGAGCAGTTTCACAACGCCCCCTTCTGCAGAGGTAATTTTCAAAGAACCGTTGCCGTCAATGGAGTTTTCTTTATCTAGTTCGACTCCTGACTGAGTTATGATTCCGTTCATACTGTCAAGGGGGAAATGATTCAGTTCGACAATCTCCTCTGTCAGGACAGACTGTTCTGTGCAGGCGACACATATAATGGTCACAATGAAACAGATCCACAAACCAATTTTTTGCATGTTTTTATTTCTCCCTTCTCTTATGTCCGCGGAAAGGGATTGATGTGGGCAGGCTCTTCTGCATGAACACGGCACAGAATGGCCTGATCACTTCAAAAGATTTTACCATACACCTTTCTTTGGATTAGTTTTCCATCATCATTTACCCTTCATGAAAATTATTCTGCAGAATCGGGGTCATCTCTTTTCTGAACTGCATGAATGTGCCTTTACTGACCGCTTCCCTCATTCTCCTGAAGAATTCCAGATAGAAGTGCAGGTTATGCAGGGAATTCAATCTCATTGAAAGAATTTCCCTGCTCATATACATATGGCGTAAAAATGCCTTTGAGTAGTTTTGGCAGGTATAGCAGCTGCAGTTCGGATCAAGAGGTCCCGCGTCATTCTTAAATTCCTCCCGTTTAATACTGATCCTTCCCAGGCTCGTAAATAAAGTCCCGTTCCGTGCATTTCGTGTGGGCATAACGCAGTCAAACATATCAATGCCTGCCCCTACCGATTCAAGAACATCAAAAAGGTCGCCAATACCCATCAGATAATGAGGTTTGTCCGGAGGTAAAAGAGATGATGAGTAATTCACCATTTCATACATTAATTCCTTCGGCTCTCCTACACTGAGGCCGCCGAGTGCATACCCGTCAAAGTCCAGTCCGATCAACTCATCAGCGCTCTGTTTTCTCAGGTCTGCATACATGCCACCCTGAACTATTCCAAAGAGGGCCTGACCTTCGTTTTTTGCTTCCAGGCACCGCTTCGCCCACCGGGTTGTCAGTTGAAGAGATTGCAGTGCATACTCCCTATCTGCCGGATAGGGTGTGCATTCATCAAAAACCATGGCAATATCAGAACCGAGGGCCCCCTGTATTTCCATCACCAGCTCAGGGGTTAAAAAGTGGAGTGAGCCGTCAATATGGGACCTGAATTCAACCCCGTCATCCTTTATTTTCCGCAGTGGAGACAGGCTGAAGACCTGAAAGCCCCCGCTATCGGTAAGGATCGGTCCGCTCCACTGCATGAATGAATGAAGTCCTCCCACATCCCTGATTATGTCGTGCCCGGGCCGTAAGTACAGATGATATGTATTGGAGAGGAGAACCTCTGCACCGAGGTCTTTCATTTCATGGGGACTCATCGCCTTGACCGAACCATTGGTGCCGACAGGCATAAAAGCGGGAGTGTTGATGATTCCCCGGGGAGTGGTAATTTGTCCGAGACGGGCGTTATGGTCAGTTGATATGATTTTAAAATCAAGCATTGAATACAAGGCGAGAGGCTATGGGCGAGGGGCTATAGGAGAACGGCTATGTTATTATGTCTTTCCTA
>CALZGI010000207.1 GCA_945786855.1 Thermodesulfovibrionia bacterium
AGGTAATGAATCGATAGGCTGCATAGGCAGCTCCAATGGAAGCACCGAATACAACATTAGCCATTAATCTGTGGAGAGACAGGGGCAGCCACATATATGTGTTAATTGCACCCCAACGGCTGACCAGCTCACCCGTTGTCTCATTGACTCCTCCCGGTGTGGTCATGTACCCGACCCATGAACTGGTAATCAGGAGAAGTGCTGTCCCTGCAAGGTTGACAAGGAGACCGAGGAAGACATGTTTCCCCTTGCCGTCGGTTTTCATTTTGTCCCAGGAATAATAATAGTAGGCAACAATGACCGTTTCGGTATACATAACGGCGACATACAGCCACCAGGTTGGACCGAGTATCTTCATCATATGTTCCATGAACTTTGGATACAGGACCGGCAGGCTTATGAGGAGAACTGTTCCGAGGATAGCCGTTATTGTATATCCAACAGTAAAAAGTTTTGCAAAATCATGGGCAATCTTATCAAGCCTATCATCACTCTTTCGCCAGCCAATAAATTCCATTGCTACCGCGAATATGGGGACTCCAAGAACAAAGGCCGCAAAGTTCAGGTGTAACTGTGCAATTATCCAGACCCATACTCTGCTGCCGATGACCGGGAATGCCCTGTAGGCCTCGTCAGTAGCGAAAGGCTTAAACAGGAGGATAATGGCAAAACTGATACCAAGTAACACGGTCAGTTTGATCAGGCCCTTGGATATACCTTTTGTCGTACTCACTTCAGCCACGTTTCTACCTCCTGTCTATGATTCAATTAGATGCTTTGTCCCCCCCGGGGACCGGGAAAGAGTCCCGGAGGGACATGAAAAGATTACTTGAACTTTGCCGTTGCCGTTGCTGCCTGGCCGGCTGCTACCGTTATTTTCCCCAGGCTGACTTCGCCGAAACCTTCATGCCAGGCCTTGACTTCATAGGACCCTGCAGGAATGTCGGAAATGGTGAAATCACCTGACTCATTTGTTGCCGCTGCATAGGGATGCTGTGAGATGAACACATATCCAAGCATCCAGGGATGGGAATCGCACTTTACTTCCATGATCCCGTCTCTCTTCATTTTCTTGGTAACCATTGAACCCTGATCGGGAAGGCCGAGATTGTACGTGGTTTTTCCTTTTATGTAGGAGTGGACATTATGGAACACGGGGTCGCTGTTTTTGATGTCAACTTCATTTCCTTTATAGCCAACACTGACATGGGGGACAAAGGCACACATTACATTATCGACCAGGGCTTTTTCTTTCGGGGCTGCCTTCCCTTCTTTTATGTCCGAAAGATATACAACGGCATTTTTGATTTCCTTATTTGCATTGATCAGGTATTTTTCAGCAGGAAGGGTATCTCCACAGAGGCTTTGTTCCGAAGTTAATGTTTTTGTTTCATCCTTGGGTGGAGTGGCACCGTCAAACAGGGCTTTCCCGGAAATACTGCCTCCGTTCGTTACCTCCATCACTTTGTACTTGCTTTTCTTTTTCTTCTTCTTCTTTGCATCTGTTGCCTGTGTGAAAGCAAAACTTACAGCCAGTGCAAGTAATACAATGAACAGCTTTTTCATCTTGATCCTCCTTTTGTTATGTGCCATGAACAGAGTTTTGTTCAATGGCATTATTGATTGTTGTCTTAAGCTTGTTAAGGTCAACAGGTTTGGTCATATAGTCAAAGGCGCCCCTCTTCATCGCATCGACAGCTGCTTCAACAGAGAAGAAGGCGGTAACAAAAATCACATCTATCTTTTTATTGCTCTCCCGGATCTTACCGAGCAGCTCAAATCCGTCCACTTCGGGCATTTTCATGTCACTCACTATTACTCTGATGTCACTGTTTGCGCTGATCATGTCCATCGCCTCATTGCCGTTGCTGGCCTGATAGGTTTTATATGTCCTGGAAAGGGCCCTTGCCAGACCTTCGCGGACTATTTTTTCATCTTCAACTATAAGGACCGAATATTGCATTTTTTATTCGAATAAAACTGTCTTAATGCATTTGTGCATTAATTTTCATTCCGGTACTGACATCATTCCCAATGGCATTCTGGATTGTTGTTTCAAGCTTTCCGATATCCACGGGCTTTGTCATATAATCAAATGCTCCCAGCGCTAACAGATCATCTGCTGATTCGAAGGGGATGAATGCGGTAACAAGAATTACGCGAATCTTATTGTTGGTGGCCTGAATTCTCCCGAGCAGCTCAAACCCGTCCACTTCGGGCATTTTCAGGTCACTTATGACAACCTTAATGTCCATGTGTTTTTTGATGATTTCCATTGCTTCCTTACCGTTTGCAGCCTCATAGGTGGTGAATGAAGCGGCAAGTGCCCTGACCAGGCCCGCACGAATAATTTTCTCGTCGTCGACTATTAAGATAGAATGTTTCATTTTATTCATTGATGAAGGAATATCAGTGAAAAAGCAATTAATGTGCCTGAGATTTTCGAGGAAAATTGAGTATCCCCGGCATCAAGGGCAACCTGCTGAAATAATTGATAAAGTTAAGAAGTGTCTCTCAATCAAAGGTGAAAAAAGTCACAAATTTTATGCAGAGCTCATCTTGTTTGCTTTACGAAACTGTTGAATAGATGTCCCACTTTCCCGTGTGATTATTCTATAACTGCCTGATATAAAGTTATATTTAAAAAAGGCACAGGTGCCCCATGGTGGGACATATTTAGTACATTTTTTATTGACATACGTGCGGGAATAGTTTATGGTGAAGGGAGAATGCAGAAACTTCCCTAAAGATCCCTTTGGGATCAGAGGTAAACTGTCATGTTCAGAACGCTGCAGAAAAAGACATTCCTCATCACCTCTGTCACTATCTTTATTTTTGTCGGACTTTTCCTCATTGCCGAATACAATAAGGATAAAAAATACCTTTATGAGAGGCAGGTCATTCGGATGAAGGAAAATTCCTTTACCATCAGGAACAGCCTCGAAAGCATAAGGATCCCCCTTCTGTTTCAATCAATTCTTGAAGCATACGCCAGAGACATCCTCAATTATGAAGAAACGCCCGGCGGGATAAAAGACGATCCTTTTGCCATCCCTCCCCATGAAATCCATATTGTAAACGCCGACAGTATCGTCATGGCCAGCACACGACCGGAATTAATAGGTATCCCGCTGGCTGAAGCCATACAGCACGAAGAAGAGGGACTCAGCGACGTACTGACCGGCAAGGCATCCTATACTATCGAACAGATAGAGCATTCGGGGGTCAAGGTCCTGGATATGTCTGTTCCCGTGCGGGATAACGGAACAATAATCGGGGCGCTGCACTATGTAGAGCCTTATATAAAACTGGAGGCCCTCGTGCAGGAATCATTTGTCCGGCACTTGATATTTGCCCTGGTTATGATCCTTTCTCTGACCGTATTTATTAACCTGCTCCTGACAAAAATGGTCACCAAACCCATAAAAGATCTGTCCCATGCAATGGACAGGATAAGCATACGTGGAGCAAGCGAGGAAATATCCCTATCTTCCGGGGATGAGATCGGGCTTCTGGCTCAATCCTTTAATGATATGTCCCAGGCACTGCAGCAGCGGGACCAGGAAGTGAAGAAATATACAGTAAAGCTTGAGGAAATGGTGGATGAGCGGACAAAGGAACTCCGTGAATCACAGGACCAGCTTATTCAGACGGAGAAGCTGGCCTCCATGGGTACACTGGCAGGATACATAGCCCATGAAATAAATAACCCGACCGGAATTATAGTTTCACGGGCTGAATGCATGCTCATGGATTCTCAGGAAAAGGGGTACCCTGAGACCCTGGTCAAGGATATCAAAGTTATTAAAAAACATTCGAACAGAATCGCAACCATTACCAAGGGAATGCTCACTTTTTCGAGGAAGTCTCCTGCAGAGTTCGGCGATGTGGACATTCATGAGGTCATTGATGAGACACTGCAGCTCTTCGAGAAGCAGTTTTTGTTAAGCGACATAACAATTCATAAGCAGGTGGACTGTGAGCTGTCCACAATGACGGGCAATGCAACACAGCTTCAGCAGGTGTTTTTTAATATTTTCAACAATGCCCTGGATGTGCTGCCCCAGGGCGGTGACATTAAAATTCAGACCCATTGCGGCAGCGACGGGATGGCGCATATAACCATAGCCGACAACGGGCCCGGTATAGCCCGCGAACAGGTGGACAAAATCTTTGATCCCTTTTATACAACGAAGGCTGAAGGTAAGGGGACGGGGCTGGGTCTATCGGTGACGTACGGAATTATAAAGGACCATCACGGTCAGATTACCGTGCATAGCCAGATCGACGAAGGAACAATCTTTGAAATTCTTCTGCCACTGAAAGACAGTACAGGAAAGGTCTAATCACATGGGCAACGAAAAAATAATGATTATCGATGATGAAACAGACATGCTCGAGAACTGCGCGCGGATCCTCGGGCGAAACGGGTATGTCTGCATTACAACGGACAACCCTTCAGAGGCCCTTGGCATTGCTTCCGTGGAGCATCCCGATCTTGTATTGACAGACCTGAAAATGCCGAAAAAGGGCGGTATGGAAATCCTGCGGGAACTGAAGACTCTTGATCCTTCAATTATCGTGATAGTCTTCACAGCTTTTTCTTCGGTACAGTCAGCCGTCGAGGCGATGAAGGAAGGTGCCTTTGATTTTATTTCCAAGCCCTTCAGCGCGGACCATCTCCTCCTGACTATCGAAAGGGCGTTCAATCAGAGGCGCCTCGAAAAGGACAATGAGAACCTTCGTTCGCAAATTGAGGCTACCTATGGTTTTGACAACATCATCGGAAACGGGCCAGCCATAACCAAAGTATTTGAAATTATCAAGAAGGTTGCAAAAACAGATGCCAACATATTGATATACGGTGAGAGCGGAACAGGCAAGGAGCTCACGGCCAGAAGTATTCATGCGAACAGTAACCGCAGGGACAAACCTTTCGTGCCCGTGGACTGCGTTGCCCTTTCGGAGAACCTGCTCGAGAGTGAGCTGTTCGGGCATGAAAAGGGGTCATTTACCGGGGCTCACGCGGCAAAGCCGGGCCTTTTCGAGCTGGCCGATGAAGGCACGTTCTTTCTTGATGAAATAGGGAAAATGAATGTCGTAACCCAGGCAAAGCTCCTCAGGGTCATTCAGGAACGGCAGTTCCGAAGAGTCGGAGGCAGCTCTATTCTGGACGTAGACTTCAGGGTCATATCCACGACCAACATCGATCTGAACAAGGCGATTGAAGAGGGCATCTTTATTGAGGACCTTTTCTGGAGGCTCAATGTTATCACTATCGAAATACCGCCGCTGAGGGAGAGGCGGGAGGACATCGGGCTGCTTACGAAGGAGTTTATCCGTAAATTTGCGGAAAAGAATAATAAGGATATTAAAGGAATATCCGGGGAGGCCATGGAAATCCTGGAGGGATATCACTGGCCCGGAAATATTCGTGAGCTCCAGAATGTCATAGAAAGGGCAACCTCTCTTACTGACACTCAATATATTACGCCGCTGGACCTTCAGGAGCATTTACATCAGGGAGTAGATCCCGAAAATTATATTAAGAACCTGCCCTTCAAGTCGGCAAAGAGAAAGTGGCTTGAATCCTTTGAGAAAAAATATTTTTCCGACTTGCTCCAGGAGTCGGGAGGGAATATTTCCCTTGCAGCGAAAAAGGCAGGGATCGACAGGAAAACTATTTACCGTATTATGAAGCGGCATGGTATGGATGGGGGCTGATCTGATGCCCGCCAAAGCATCAAAAAGTTGAAAAATTACGGGACGTGAAAGTTACTGTGAATTTCGGACAATGAAAGTGGAAGAGTGATTATGGGTTTATTTTTAAAAAAATTGCATGGGAAGATAATTCTTGTCACGTCAGTTACCATTTGCATATTAATCAGCATATCGTTCCTCTTTGAACACAATAATTATAAGAAACTGCTGTACGAGCGGATTATAATTCACATGAGAGAGAACTCCTTCGCTATCAGGACAAGCATCGAAAGTGCTCATGGTCCCTCAGACGTTCAGAGAATTTTAAAGATCCAGAGCATCTTAGAGGGATTTGTCCATCTGGAAGAAGAGGAATATGGAACCAAAGACGGTGAAGGAGGCCATTACGAAATACCGCCCCATGAAATCCATGTCGTGGACAAAGCCGGGATTATAACAGCCAGCACCAGGGAGGAATTAAGGGGGAAATCCATAGAGGACGCAATGCAGCACAGGGAAGCAAACCTGCATGAAGTATTAAATGGCAGGACGGCCTATGCGATTGAAGAAATGGAACATGCAGGGGTCAAGGTTATTGATATGTCCATCCCGATTCGAAGGAACGGTGAAATTGTCGGGGCACTGCATTATGTGGAACCTTATGTGAAGCTCGACAGGCTGATCAGGGATTCTTTTTTGCAACACTCTCTCTTTGCGCTTGTATTAATTATTTCACTCAGCCTGTCAGTTAATTACCTGATCAAGATAATGGTCACGAAACCGTTAAGTGATATGTCCGATGCCATGGACCGGATACGGCGGAAGGGGCCGATCAAGGATGTACCCGTATCTTCCAATGATGAGATAGGACATCTGGTACAGTCTTTCAACGAGATGTCCCGATCTTTGAAGAAACGGGAAGAAGAGATACATGACCATACCGTAAAACTTGAAGAAATGGTGACCGTAAGGACAAGAAAACTGGAGGAATCACACTCCCACCTCCTCCAGTCTCAGAAACTTGCTTCTCTCGGAATAATCGCATCGGGTGTTGCACATGAGATCAACAAGCCCCTGGGGGGCATGTTTAACTGTGTTCAGATGCTTGAACAAATGGGGGGTGATGAAGAGTTCAGGGAACGGTACCTTGAACTCCTGAAGGACGGGCTGAGCAGGATAGAACGTACGGTGGGGAAACTGTTGTGGATGTCGAGGAAGAAAGAACGTGCCCCGCAATTGGTAGAGATAAGAAATATACTGCGAAATGTTCATGCCTTCATGGATTATATGTTAAAAAAGAAAAATATCGTCTATGAAGAGAACATAGAAGACAGCACCGCAATTATTGTTGACCCTCATGATTTACAGCAGATATTCATAAACCTGATGATCAATGCCGTACATTCAATGGAAGACGGGGGCACACTCAGCGTCCAGGCATTTAAAAATAACGGACAGGTGGTCATTGAGGTCACTGATACGGGAGAAGGGATTGAAGATGAGAACATTGATGAAATATTTGATCCTTTCTATACGACGAAACACGCCGGCGAAGGGACGGGCCTCGGCCTGTGGTTGACCCAGGAAACTGTTGAAAACTATAATGGTGAAATCTCGGTCCAGAGCAAAAAAGGTGAGGGGACGACATTTTCCATACTATTTAAGAGTGAGTGAGGATATGAAGCAGAGAATTATGATCATAGAGGATGACAGGATTATGAGGGTGACCCTCGAGGATTCTTTTAAGGCGCAGGGGTATGATGTCCAGGTGTATGAAAAAGGAATGGATGGCGTCAAGGCATTTGGAGAGGATGAATTCTCCCTGGTTATAACAGACATCCGTTTGCCTGATGTGAAAGGCATGGATGTGATAAAAATGATAAAGGTGAAGAATGAAAAAATACCTGTAATTGTAATGACAGCCTATGGCACGATCAAGGACGCAGTGGAGGCCATTAAGATTGGAGCATTTGACTATATTACAAAGCCCTTTTCTCTGGATGAGTTCAATCTTATCGTGAAAAGAGCGGTGGAAGTCGGGAAAATCAGGGCCGGGGATATTGTCCCGGACAGGATACTGCCTGAATGTTACAACTTTCCGAACATAATCGGCAAGAGCAGGAAGATGAAGGATATCTTCGAAATGATAGGGAAAGTGGCGCAGACAAACTCCACAATTCTGATCCTCGGGGAAAACGGTACGGGCAAGGAACTGGTCGCAACAAACCTGCATTATCATAGCTCTCGGAAAGACAGTCCCTTAATAACAGTGAACTGTGCAGCCCTCCCGGAAACCCTTATTGAGAGCGAGCTCTTTGGTCACGAGAAAGGTGCCTTCACCGGGGCCGCGAGTAAAAGGGCCGGACGGTTTGAGCGGGCCCATAAGGGTACGATATTTCTGGATGAGATAGGTGACCTGCCGGCCTCTATCCAGATGAAGCTTCTCAGGGTCCTGCAGGACGGGACCTTTGAAAGGCTGGGAGGAACTGAGACACTAAAAGTTGATGTGAGAGTCATTGCGGCCACGAACAGAAACCTGGAGGAGGATATAAAAACGGGCAGGTTCAGGGAAGACCTCTATTACCGGCTGAACGTAATTCCCATCCGGATGCCCCCTCTCA
>CALZGI010000208.1 GCA_945786855.1 Thermodesulfovibrionia bacterium
CCGATTCTCCTGAACTCTATGAAATGGTCCGGAGGATGGCACGCAAGGCGGATTTGCCCATGCCCCGGGTGTATATTATCAATCAACCGCAGCCGAATGCCTTTGCCACAGGCAGAAATCCCGAGCACGCTGCAGTTGCTGTTACGACGGGCATAATGAGAATCTTGAGTGTTGATGAACTTGAAGGTGTTCTGGCTCACGAGCTGGCTCACGTAAAACACAGAGATATTTTAATCGGGACTGTTGCCGCAACTATTGCCGGCGCTATCAGTTATCTTGCTCACATGGCACAATGGGCGATGATATTTGGCGGCAGAGATGATGACGACGGGAATCCCTTTGTGGCAATTGTCATGATGATCGTTGCTCCTCTTGCTGCGATGCTTATCCAGATGGCAATATCACGCTCCAGGGAATATGCTGCCGATGCTGGAGGCGCAAAAATAGCTGGCAACCCGAGGTACCTTGCAGATGCACTGAAAAAGCTGCACTCCGCATCACAGCAGATACCAATGCAGGCAGAGCCTGCAACAGCACACATGTTTATTGTGAATCCCCTCTCCGGCGGCGGATTTGCAAAATGGTTCAGTACCCATCCCCCCATGGAAGAGAGAATTGCTCGGCTCGAAAGGATGTAGGCGAACAGAAGGCGAGAGGCACGAGGCTATAGGTGAAAGGATTTGGCCCATTGCCTATTGCCTATTGCCTCTCGCCTATTTTTATCTTCTTTTGTAAAATGTACCATGTCCCTGCTCCGAATTGAGAAGAAAGTGCTCTCCGGCAAACGGCTTACCCCTGATGACGCGCTGACTTTATTTGAAAGTGATGATATCTTCACCATAGGAAGACTGGCGAATCATGTTGCTGTCAGTAAAAATGGCAATAATGCTTTTTTCATTCAGAACCACCACATCAACCCTACCAACATATGTGTGAACCGCTGTACGTTCTGTGCCTTCAGCCGGTCCAAGGACGAAAAGGGGGCCTATGAATTAACAATTAAGGACATTATAAACATTTTGAAAAAGGCAAGGGGCAAGAGGCAAGGGGCAAGAGGCAAGGAATCGAAGTTCGCGAAATCATCGCCCATCGCCCATCGCCCATCGCCTATGTCATTCTCTGAAGTACATATCGTGGGCGGTCTTCACCCGGACTGGCCATTTAAACATTACCTTCAGCTCCTAAGAGAAATTAAAAATAATTTTCCCGAGCTGCACATAAAGGCCTTCACTGCAGTCGAAATTGACTACTTTTCAAAAATCAGCGGGATGTCGCTGAAAAAAACCCTCCTGGCACTGAAAGACGCGGGACTGCAGTCCATGCCCGGCGGCGGTGCGGAAATACTGGGTGGCAGGATACGGAACAAAATCTGCCCGGAAAAAATCAGCGGAACGAGATGGCTGAAAGTAATGGAAGCCGCGCACGGCGCAGGGATCAGGTCAAATGCAACAATGCTGTACGGCCATGTGGAAAAATATAAGCACAGGATTGAGCACATGTCAAAACTCCGTGACCTTCAGGACAGGACCGGCGGTTTTCAGGCATTCATTCCTTTGGCATTCCATCCGAAAAATACTAATATCAAAGGAGCTCAATATACCTCGGGCATTGATGATCTGAAGACCATTGCAATAGCAAGGCTCTTTCTCGACAACTTTTCTCATATCAAGGCCTACTGGATCATGCTGGGAGAAAAAATCGCCCAGCTTGCCCTGATGTTCGGAGCCGACGATCTGGACGGGACAATTATTGAAGAAAAAATAACTCACTCTGCGGGCGGGCGTTCGGGGGTTGCCATGACAAAGAGAGAGCTGATAAACCTTATTGGAAAATCGGGGAAAGTTGCTATAGAAAGGGACTCTTTTTATAATAGCAGGAACTAATTAGAGTCTGTCCATAAACTCAAAGATTGATCTGTCATTCCCGCAGTCTGTAATGGGGAAATGGAGGTAAGTCATGATTCCCAAGGAAGAGCTTGATAAGGCCATTGAGATCGCCAAGAAACACAAGATAGGGAAGCTGTATCTGATCGGATCTGCTCTTCACAGGGAGAATGAGGATGTCAATGATTATGATTTTGCGGTAATGGATATGCCTCCTGAGAATTTCTTTAAATTTTACGGTGAACTTCTGCGAGTCCTCTCAAAAAATGTGGATATTATCGACCTTTCAGGCAAGGCAACAAAGTTCAAAAGCATTATTATAAGAGATGGAAAGGTTGTCTATGACAGATCAGCAGCTTAAAGAATATTGTGAGGCTGAATTTGAAAATATAGATACTGTGGCATCTGATCTTTTTGCAGTCGTTAAAAGCAATAAATCAGATTATTCAAGGGTTGAGCTGGCCGCAATTTCCACGTTTCTTCATAACATTTATAACGGATTTGAGAATATTCTCAAACGCGTACTCCTTTCCGGGCAGACAGCGATAAGAAACACACCCACATGGCACAAGGAGATGCTGAAGTCCTCTTTTGAAAAAGGGATTATAGATGACGACTTGTACAACAAACTTTCGGAGTATCTCGCATTCAGACACTTTTTCGTCCATTCTTACAGTTTCAACCTCAACTGGAAAGCGCTGAGGCCGCTTGTCGATAATCTTAATCATATCCTGATAATGTTTAAGTCTTCAATCCTCTCTTATCTGAATCCCGTCTAAAGATGAAACTTCACTTTGATCCCAACCAGGACTATCAGCTTCAGGCAATAAAGTCTGTTGTCGATATATTTGAAGGTCAGCCATTAAGCCAGAGCGATTTAAAGATTTTATATTAATAAATTAAAGGTTTCAGACATAATCAATTTCAGATTTGAAATAAGGAATAAAAACAACCTCATGCAAATACCAACAAACAAATACTGCGGTGACACAAAGATGAGCGGCCTACTTGAAAAAATAGATGCCAAGTTTTCACTCACTCAGATCTACGGCCTCTTCTATGGATGCCTTTCCGCACCCGAGTTGGTAATACCGTCCATGTATCATCCCCTCGTATTTGGAGAAGAGGGGGCAGAGTTTGAGACGGAAGAGGACGCCCAGACAGTGATCGGCGGCCTCATGGCTCTCTGGAATGCGCTGTCACGGTGGACCCCGGCCTCTGATGATTTTTTTCTTCCCAACATAAAGTATGAGAGTACCTGCGGCGGACTGGTTAATCGTCTGAAAGACGACCATTCATTTGCAGAGACCTTTGTACTCGGACTGAGTCTGGGTAAAGTTGCAGATTCCGACTTCTCACAGGATGGCAGGCAGGCTCTGGAGGACATGGCGAAAAACAGCGCACACATTATCAATTATGCCGAAGTACTGGAAAGAGATACCTTTCCGGAAGAACGGCTTGACAAACAGAACAGCAAAATCGCTGATCAGCTTGAAGACATCATGGCTGACTGTATTGTTCGGATTAACCTGGGACTGAAGGCTGCCCGCGAATGGCGTAATGATGAAATGCGCATGATGTCTACACCCCCACCTGCTCCTAACACCAAAATACAACGCAATGCCCCCTGCCCATGCGGCAGCGGGAAGAAGTATAAAAAGTGCTGTGGGCTTGTGCATTAAATCATCACTATGAAGCCGCAATTTATTTCCCAATGAGTATAAAATAACATTCTATGAAAAAAGCAGTAAAGAAGACATCCCCCCGCATAACAAAAAAAGAGGGCCTTGACCTTCTTAAAAACGCCGACCTTCTCGGCCTCGGAATGATGGCGGACGATATGCGAAAGACGCTCCATTCTGAGAAGACGGTCAGCTTTATCATTGACCGCAACATTAATTACACAAACGTTTGTATAAACCAGTGCAGGTTCTGCGCTTTCTACAGAGATGTAAACGCTCCTGATGCATACATCCTGAGCAAAAGGAAACTGTTTCACAAGATACGGGAAACGATGAAATGCGACGGGACACAAATCCTTATGCAGGGTGGACTTCACCCGGATCTGGGTCTCGACTACTATGTTGATCTTCTCAAATCGATTAAAGAAAAGTTCCCCATACATGTTCATGGATTTTCACCTCCTGAAATAACCTATATTGCCGAGACAGCGGGGTTGACTCTTAAGAAAACTTTACTGGCTTTACAGGAAGCAGGGCTTGACTCCATCCCTGGCGGAGGGGCAGAGATACTCTCTGACAGAGTACGGGAAAAGGTGAGCCCGAAAAAGATAAAATCCGGGCAGTGGCTCAAGGTCATGGAAGAAGCTCATAACATCGGTATGAAAACGACGGCGACCATGATGTTTGGAAGTGTGGAAGAGCCTGAAGATATTATTGAACACCTTGATGCTCTCAGAAAACTGCAGGACAGGACAGGCGGGTTTACCGCGTTTATTCCGTGGAGTTTTCAACCGGGGAATACGGAATTACAGAAGGTGAGAGGCAAGGGGCGAGGGGCAAGAAAGGATGTGCACCCCGCAACGGGAGTTGAATACCTTCGGGTGCTCGCTCTTTCCCGGGTCTATCTTGACAACATTCCCAATATACAGGCTTCGTGGGTGACGCAGGGGCTCAAGATGGCGCAGGTGGCCCTGAGGTTCGGTGCCAATGATTTCGGGTCTACCATGCTTGAAGAAAATGTTGTTGCCGCGGCAGGGGTGAAGTACAGCGTATCCATAGATGATATTGTTAATGCAATAAAAAGTGCAGAATTTAAACCGGTTCAGCGGGACATGTATTACAATGTAATAAATAAAGGGTTCAAGGGGCCTAGGGGTCGAGGGGTCAAGGGGTAACATGCCCATTTCGAGATGTGCCTGGCTTCGCCATCTGTCCTGCATGCGTACAGTTTATTTGCTGATTTTTTCTCTTGTCTGCCTCCTCGCATCCATTGTTTCTGCATCTGCCGGAGTCACTATGTTCGATCATGTAGTCGCTGTAAAAAAAACCATCAGACTGACAGCACTCACCAAAGGACGTTTCTTTCCGGAAGGTGGCAAGCTCGTGACATTTTACGTTGATGAAAAAAAAATCGGCACAACCCTGAGCGGCGGGGACGGCTTTGCATTCCTGAAATACCAGGGCAATTCTTCAGGTGTACTGAAACTCAGGGTCGTAACCGGAGATGAGTCTGATGAAGGGGCCCTCCTTGTAACGGGGAAAAAAGACAAAGTGCTTATTGCTGGTATGGACAACACGCTCTATGACAATATGCTTGCAATGAAGCCAATGACAGACAGCAAAAAAGTTCTTGAGCAGTTATCAATAAAATACAGGATCATTTACCTCTCATCTTTTGTCGGCACCGGTCCTTCAAAAAAATGGCTCAGGGACAACATGTTCCCTCTTTTGCCGGTGCTGAAATGGGAAGGGACGGACATGATTGATGAAATGCGTGAGCGGGGAATACATGTGCATGCAATCATTGCCTCACCGGAGATACTTGCAGAAGCCACGGGCGTGGAAAGACGGTTCAGTTTCGGAGACACGGAAGAGGGCAGGCGAATAACAGACTGGAATGATCTGTTACAGCAACTGCAGTCAGGCGGGCAGGAATAGCAGAGGTGCTTTTTCCGGATCGGACAATGTATTCTTCATCCCACGCTGACATCCTGTTGCAGTTTTGCGCAAAATGTAATACATTTTTCTATAACAATTGAAATGATCATCCAAGATCGGAGGCTGCTGTGCTCAATAAAATAAACCCGCAGGAAACATCTTCATGGAAGATACTGAAAAATCACTCTGCAGTGATGAAGCAAAGACATATGAGAGATATGTTTCATGAGGACCCTGAAAGGGCTGCAAAATATACACTCAGATTTGAGGACATCCATCTGGATTTTTCAAAAAATATTATGAACGAAGAAACTCTCAGTCTTCTTGAGGGACTTGCCCGTGAAGCAGACGTGAGCGATGCAATAGAAAAAATATTTTCCGGAGCATACATCAACGAGACCGAAAAGCGCGCGGCCCTTCACACTGCACTCAGAAACAGGTCGAATACCCCGGTATTATTCGATGGAAAAGATGTGATGCCCGATGTTAATGCCGTACTTAATCAAATGAAAATATTTGCCGATAAAATTACTTCCGGTGAGTGGAAAGGATATTCTGGAAAATCGATTACCGATATTGTGAATATCGGGATCGGAGGTTCGGACCTTGGTCCGGTCATGGTCACCGAGGCTTTGAAGCCCTATGCAAAGCCGGGAATAAAGACGCATTTTGTATCCAATATCGACGGCACCCATATTGCCGAAACCCTGAAGACGGTATCTCCGGAGACGACGCTCTTCATGATTGCATCAAAGACCTTTACCACCCAGGAGACCATGACCAATGCTCAAACAGCGAGAAAATGGTTTCTGGATTCCGTAAAGGACGATGAGCATATTAAGAAGCATTTTGTTGCCCTGTCAACGAATAAAAAAGAAGTTGAGGCGTTCGGAATTGATCCGGCAAATATGTTTGTCTTCTGGGACTGGGTAGGCGGAAGGTATTCCCTCTGGTCGGCAATCGGCCTTTCCATTGCATGCTCCATTGGGTTCGATAATTTCATGAAACTTCTTGAAGGTGCACACAGCATGGATAAACACTTCAGGGAAACACCCTATGACAGGAATATACCTGTTCTTCTCGCGCTGATTTCAATCTGGTACAACAACTTCTTTGGAGCACAGACTGAAGCGGTCCTGCCCTATGACCAGTACATGCACCGATTTGCCGCCTACTTTCAGCAGGCCTATATGGAAAGTAACGGGAAATGCGTGGACAGGAGCGGCAAAGAGGTTGTGTATGAGACAGGTCAGATTATCTGGGGAGAGCCCGGGACGAACGGGCAGCACTCCTTTTACCAGCTTATTCACCAGGGGACAAATATGATCCCCTGTGATTTCATTGCTCCTGCAAGAAGCCACAATCCCATCGGCGACCACCATAAAATACTGCTGTCTAATTTCTTTGCCCAGACCGAGGCATTAATGATGGGCAAGACCGAAGCAGATGTTGTCGGGGAATTGAAGGCAGCAGGAAGAGACGAAGAGGAAATAAAAAAACTCGCCCCCTTTAAAGTGTTCACAGGAAATAAGCCGACAAACTCAATCCTGTTCGAACAATTAACCCCCCGGACACTGGGCAGCCTGATCGCAATGTATGAACACAAGATTTTTGTACAGGGGGTAATCTGGAATATATTCAGCTTTGACCAGTGGGGAGTTGAGCTCGGCAAGCAGCTGGCGAAAAAGATACTTCCCGAACTGAGTGATGACAGTCCTGTTACATCCCATGATTCTTCGACGAATGGGTTGATTAATAAATATAAGGAGATGAGGAAGGAATAGGAGCATTGCTGCATAAATGGTAAATCAGGGGCATGGCAGTGCCGTGCCCCTACGAATTTTCTGTTCTCACTTCCGCGCTTCCGCGCTTCCCCGGTAAAGCACTTTTACTCAACCGCTCTACCCACAGGGCAGTCGCCCCGGCGACAGCAACGGGCATTATAAAAAAATTGACCACAGGAATAGTGGTCAGGACCATAACGGTCAGGCCGAATCCAAAAGTGACGGATTTGTTCTTCTTCAGCTCCCTCCGGACCTGCGGAAAGTACAGCCTGTGATTTTCCATCGGATAGGCAGTGTATTCAGTTGCAAGCATCCAGGATGTATAGGCTGCCCAGAGAATTGGTGACAGTATATTTACCACCGGTACAAGGGCCAGGAGAAAGATGGCGACTCCCAGAGAAAGAAAGTAGAGGATTTTTTTTGCTTCACCCATAAGAGATGGCAGAATCGTGGACAGGAGTTCTCCGATGCCCCCATTTCCCTGCAAAATCTCGCCGGACAGGTAGCTTTCCACCTTCTCCGCGAGCAGGCCGTTAAAGGGAGATCCAATAAGGTTTGCCAGTACGGTAAAGGTAAAAAAAAGCACAAGGAGAGCGACAATCGTAAAAATGACCCACAATGCTGCACGTGCATACTCTGTCCACCAGCTGTCTGCTCCGGGCAGGAGCCACTCTAACAGACCGTCAAACTGGTATATTCCCAACCATATCGCGGCAGTAAACACAAGGATATTGATACTGACAGGAATCAGTACAAAACGGCGCAGCTCAGGTTGTCTTGCCAGTTTCATGCCCCGGAAGACGTAGGATGCCCCTGATAAAAAATTGCCGATCATTCCTCTATGTTATAACACATGTTTCCATTTCAGTAATTTCCTCTGCGAAGGATTCTGCATGGAGGAATCGAAAGCCTGGTCCCGGCATGCTCTATAAGCACTAAGTTTTTATTTCGCCAAGGGTCTATGGAAGGCTAACTGCAAAAAAGATGAACATCGAACATCGAACGTCCAACATCGAATCTTGAATGCAAAAGATAAAAGAACAGACTTATTGAATGATCGGTAATTAATGTTTGTATTTCATTCGACATTGGACGTTGGATGTTCGATGTGCGACGTTCATCAATCAAATTAACGTAGCGATTATGAAGATATGCCCCGTATCCCAAAGAAAGTTCTATTTCGAAGGAAGTTCGAAATACTCTCTTTTGCTGACGGCTGACTGCTTACCGCTGAAAGCTGTATTGCTCATAAATACATTGCGACTGTCCCTGTTTTTCTGTTACATTACAAGTATAGTGAAAAGAGGGTTTTTTGCCAATATCCATTGACCGGGGTTCAGTATCAGTAATCATTTTTCATACCATCACTCTACGTTTCTCTGCCGACAATTGTAAGCCCTGTGCATGAAATTTTGTATGAAGTAGTTTTATTGAGAAGAAGGAAAAATTATGGAGTGCACGAAATGCCATGCAGTAAACAAGGTTGCATCGACCCACTGTGAAAAGTGCGGTGCTCCTCTGCGATTCTGGAGAAGGAGCGGCCGCTTCCGGGTCAAAATGGTTTTCTTTTTCATGGCTCTCCTGCTGGCATGGGCAGCCGGCTCTGCTTATTTCTCCAGGAACACTGTTCCCCCTGATTACTCTGCGGAGGAGACAGGAACGATTGATGAATCGAAGAGTGAGAACAGGAAGAGAATAAAAGGGAGGGGACATACATCATTCAGGGGAAGCGCAGTGCAGGGGGTGGGTGAAGACGGCCGGAAAGAGATAGCTGCCAGGGCGGATAACATAGTCCCGGACGAGGGGCAAAGCGTCAAGGAAATCGCAGCCGGTTGGGTTGTCATGAGCGATCCCTGGGGTCGTCAGGTCAGGAAATTCAGAGCAGGGCTGGCAGGGGCTGGATGGCTGGCACTGCCGAGCCGGGCCTGCCTTGGTGGAAAGAGATGGTATTTTGATCGGGACTTTGGCGGGAGGGCCGAAATTTCTGGTGGACTCTGGATAAACGGGGACAAGGCGGGGGTATGGAAAATTGATGAAAACTCCGGCAGCTTTGACGGGCCCGGTCTTGCTGCATGGAATGCGGGAGAGCCGGTTTCATGGTTAAGCCTTGAGTCAGCCAGTGAGCACCATTCGCTTCAGTTAAGCTCCCTGCGAACAGAAGGGTTTTTTATTTCATCTTCCCTTCCCGATTACATAAATGAAGCCGGTGTGTTTATTCAGGGAGGCTCCGTAGTCGGATGGTCTTTTGGACAGTGGTTATCCACCGGCTATATGTGGGCGGGAACGGATCTGCACCAGAAAACCCGGGTCAGTGACTTTTACAATGCTACATTTGCCGGAGGGCGGGAAGAGAAATTTACCATGGCCTTATCGATGAAAAAAAGTCATCCGGCGCTTAATCAACTGGCAACATTTTTTGACGGCTTTCGATTGAATCCGAGACTGGCCATTGAGGATACTCCCTACTATTTGCTGCCCGAAGAAGTTGTTAAACAGGTCCGCACCCTTATTTCGTCTGCCGTCCAGCAAGGGGAGGGAAGCCAGGTGGTGAACCAGTTGAACAGTCAGATGTTAAAGCGGATTGGTGATCTTCCTTTATTGATGGATGTTGTTCCCGTAATCGTTACTGCCCGCGGGTATGATGCAGCCATAGGTGAAATTGAAGATTCTGGCAGATACATTGTAGAACAGCAGGGAGGCGATGTTCTGGCAATTGACAAGCTGCATGTCCATCTTTATCAACAGTGGCTCCAGTCTCTCGTTTCTGCCGGGGCAGTGGATGAGGGCTGGCAGGCCTATGGTTCCGCAAAGGGTTACTTCCCTGATGATCCTTATATTCACCTGCTCGGAGTAGAACTTGAGCTCCTGAACGGCGACTGGGAAGCCGCTGAGCGTCAGTTAACTATGCGGGATTACCCGCTGGCTTTTCGGGACCGCTCAGAGCTTCTTGCACAACGCATTGCAGAGATGAAAGGGCAGGCAGGGAAAATAGTCATACGCTTTCCCCACGGATCGAACAGGATATCCGTAACTGCTGCTATCAATGGAACGCTTTTCCAGGACTTTCTCGTCGATACCGGAGCCTCAATGGTCATGATCCCGTTATCAGTGGCTGACGCCCTGGGCCTGGAGTCTCTGGGGAAGCGCCGGGTCTCTACGGTCGGAGGAGTCGTTACTGCTGATGAAGTGGTCATTGAAGAGATAGAAATTGAGGGATGGGTAGAATACAATGTAAGGGCACTGGCCTATGAAATCAGTGACCGGCCGACACTTGGTCTGCTCGGTCTCAATTTTCTCGGCCGATTCCAGATGGACCTGAATACCAATGAAGGAACTCTGCTGCTGACACCTCGATAATTGTATCTCTTCACAGCTTCAGCTCATCTGTTCGTCTGCCGCCGGTTGTGCAGCTTTCCCGATTAAAACAGGACACTGAGCATGTCCGAGCACTCTTCTGGATACGCTTCCCATCATGCCCTTCATCCCTTTCAACCCTCTGCCTCCCACGGCGACGATGTCTGCACGGTATTGTTCGGCTGCCTTCAATATCTCCATTGAGGGATCACCTGCTCCAATCTTTTCCTCAGTTCGGGCAAAGCGCTTATTCAGACATGCTGCCGCCTGTCCTGTAATCTTCCGTGCATGTTCGTATTCATTGTTCTCAATTTTTGCGACATCGTCTTTTATTGTTTCATTTATTTCCGCCGCGAACTGTTTCGGGATGTCTGACAATGCTTTTTTTACAACAGTTGTAATCATAATTTCTGTATCATCCCGGAGAGGCATGGAGGTGAGAAGATCAGCTGCTGCGACAGCTGAAGGGGATCCTTCGGTCGCAAGAAGGACCCTCATCTTTTCCGACGGTTTCCATTGGGGGAGTCGTGTTACGAGGACCGGTATTCTTGAATTAATCGCTACAGCCCGTGTTGAGCTTCCGATGAACATGGATTTGATTCCCGTGATCCCTCTTGTTCCCATGACGATCAGCTCAGCATGAGCATTTTCCGCTTCTTCAATAATTGTACTGTCAGGATATCCTTCTACTTCCTGCCTGACGATGTTTGCCCTGACCGGACCAAGAATATTCGCTGCTGATTGAAGAATATGGGGGGCCACCCGTTTCATATGACGTCTGATATTTGCATAGGAGTCATCATCATAGGGAATCTCACTTATTGAATGCAGAATAATAATCTCATCCCGGGGGGAAAAATCAAAACGCGTCAGGAAACGGGCTGCCCGTTCGGAGCATTCGGAACCATCGACAGCAAGTAATAGTTTCATATGATCACCTCATTGCAGCGAAACCGAAAAATACAAATAAACGGGGAATACAGATTCCTATTCACCACCGAAGAGGTCATTATGAAAAAGTTTCCTGACCGAATCTTTCAGTCCTATCGTGACGAGTACTTTGTTATCGGACTGTTTGTATGACACATCAAGAACATCCGATGATCCGTAACGGAAGGCATGATAGAGGGGCCTCATTTCATAGCCTATTACTTTTCCGTCATTACTCAGGATCTTTCTCGTTACCTTTCGGGTGGTGACGAACTGCGCACCTATTTCCCGTGCCTTTCGAGCAGATACGCCTTGTTCGACAATATACCTCTCTGCAGGCCCCGTAATTTCAAATGTGTAATCGTCTCCTTCAGGATCGAATATTACCATTCTCTCTAGATAGCCGGCACCGTGCAGGAGGAGGGTAACTTCTCCTGTGATATCTACTTCTCCGCCTCTTTCAGTCCTTAAATAATTTCCCATTGTGCAGGACAGGGTGAATCCCAGAAGCAAAAAAACGGCTGCCACACACATGTATCTCTTCCTGAGCAGTTTCATTTCACGTCACCTCTCTGATACTTACTATTTATCACAGAACAGGAACCTTTGCAAGGAGCAGGAAGCAACGGAGCGTGATTATCCAGTAAGAGGATCCTGCTTGAGCAGATTACGCATGTTGCCGGATCTGAGAATTTTCTGTGGAGCGGGAAAGGAACAACTGCAACCGCGTTGCTCCCGGGTGTTAAAGGATATACCGGCTCAAGTCTTCATCCCTGACAATGTCGTTTAATTTATCCTTTACATACTTCTCATCAATGGTGAGGTCACCGTCTTCCATGTCCGGGGCGTTAAAGGATATGTCTTCAAGAAGCTTCTCAAGAATGGTGTGCAATCGTCTGGCACCTATGTTTTCGGTTTTATCATTGACCAACGCAGCTGTTGAAGCGATCTCTTCCAGGGAACCATCGGTAAAATTTATGTTTATGCCTTCCGTTTCAATAAGGGCAGCGTACTGTTTCGTAAGGGCATTTTTCGGTTCCTGCAGTATCCTGAGGAATTCGTCTTTGCCGAGGGCATCCAGCTCAGCCCGGATGGGAAACCTCCCCTGCAGTTCCGGGATGAGGTCTGATGGCTTTGCAACACTGAAGGCGCCTGCCGCAATAAACAGGATGTGATCGGTCTTGACCGGTCCGTGCTTTGTCGTTACCGTAGATCCTTCGACTATGGGAAGCATGTCTCTCTGAACTCCCTCCCGTGAAACATCGGGACCGTGGGCTGAACCTTTTGAAGCAATCTTGTCAATTTCATCTATGAATATTATCCCGTTCTGTTCTGTCCTTTCGACAGCATCTTTGGTCACTTTGTCCATGTCAATAAGTTTGCCTGCCTCTTCCTGCTGGATAATCTGTAATGCTTCAGGCACTTTGACTTTTTTTCTCTTGGCTTTGTCGGGGAGAATATTCCCGAGCATTTCCTTTAAGTTTATCTCAATGTCATCCATCCCTATGTTCGACACAACACCAAAGGGGACAACTTTTTCACGTACTTCAAGGTCAATGTATCTATCATCAAGTTTCCCCTCCCTTAGCCGCGTCCTCAGCTTTTCACGGGTATCTTCATAGCTTTGCGGGGTCTCTTCCCCTGACTGGTCAGCATCTTCGATGGTTATTTTTCTTTTTGCCCTCGGCCGCGGCAGGAGAAGATCGAGAATTTTTTCTTCGGCAAGTGATATTGCCTTTTCCTGGACCTTTTCCATCTGTTCCGTTTTTACCATGTTGAGAGCAAGGCCGGTAAGGTCTCTTATCATGGACTCAACATCCCTGCCGACGTAGCCGACCTCGGTAAATTTTGAAGCCTCGACTTTGACGAAGGGGGCCTGTGCCAGTTTTGCAAGCCGTCTCGCAATTTCTGTTTTTCCCACTCCCGTGGGCCCTATCATCAGTATGTTTTTCGGCAATATGTCCTCTTTTAATTCATCGGACAGCAGCTGTCTTCTCCAGCGGTTTCTCAGCGCTACAGCAACTGCTTTTTTGGCATTGCCCTGTCCAATGACATACCGGTCCAGTTTTTCAACAATTTTTTTTGGGGTAAAATTATCCATTGAGCTCCTCAACAAGAATTGATTCATTGGTATATATGCATATCTTTGAGGCGATCTTCATCGCTTCTGAAACTATTTTCCCGGCTTCCAGCCCTGAATGTTCTACCAGTGCCTTTGCCGCGGAGTGTGCATAAGGCCCTCCGGAGCCGATAGCCGCTATGCCGTCTTCAGGTTCCAGAACATCACCAGTGCCGGTGATAATGAAGGAGTGCTCTTTATCGGCAACAATAAGGAGTGCTTCAAGCCGTCTGAGGATTTTGTCTGTCCGCCACTCCTTTGCAAGCTCGACAGCTGACCTGGTAATGTTCCCTCTGTACGCCTCTATCTTTTCTTCGAACTTTTCAAAAAGAGTAAATGCATCTGCCGTCGCTCCGGCAAATCCCGCCAGTACCGTGTCGTTATACATCTTCCTGATTTTTTTTGCATTGTGTTTCAGGACAGTATTCCCCAGCGTTACCTGCCCATCTCCGCCAAGGGCGACTTTTTCGTCTTTTCTGACACACAGTATTGTTGTACCGTGAAATTGAGAATCCTGTTGCATTGCCATTTATTACTCCAGAAATTTTTTGGCTGTTCTGCCTTATTTATTTATTTTTTTTTCTTGGCCAGGGGATGAGCTTTATCATACACTTCCGTCAGATGTCCGATATCCACATGTGTATATTTCTGGGTTGTGGAAAGGGACGAATGCCCGAGGAGTTCCTGAATGGACCTCAAATCCGCACCTTCATGCAGCAAGTGTGTAGCAAAGGTATGCCTGAGTGTGTGTGGGCTGAGATCACCTTCAAGGTGGATCATCCTGCTGTATTGTACTAATATACGGCTAACACTTCTCTGTGTCAACCTGCCGCCCCGTGTATTTAAAAACAGCGCCGGAGACTTTTTCTTTAAGGAAACTCTCTCGGGAAGATAGTTCTGCAATGCTTCCATGGCCTTGGAACCGATGGGGACAATGCGCTCTTTCCTCCCCTTGCCCTTGACCCGGACAACGGACTCTTTATTGTCGAGGTCAACGACGTCGAGAGAGGTAAGTTCTGATACCCTCAATCCTGATGAATAGAGCAGTTCAAGGATTGCTTTATCCCTCGTAGCTTTGAACGTGTCTCCCCGGGGAGTATTCATGAGAGAGAAGGTTTCATCAATATCGAGGAATTTAGGCAGGTTCCTGGGGACTTTTGGGCTTGACACCAGCTTTGCCGGGTTCTTTGTTACATGGCCTTCCCTGTGAAGGTATTTGAAAAAAGACCTGATTGTGGCCAGTTTTCTCGATATGGAAGACTTTTTCAGTTTCCTGTTATGAAGTGAGGCAAGGAAACTCCTGATGTCAAGGTTGTCTATTCCTTTCAGGTCCTTATCGATAAATGAGGCAAACTCCTTTAAGTCTTCCCTGTAGGCCCTGAGAGTGTGAGGGGATACTCCCTGCTCGATGTTCAGGTAATGTATGAATTTATCTGTATATTCGTTCACCCGGGGTATCCCTGCTCTGTCTTATTCTATTGAGAAACTGTTTGACATGCAAGTCAGTAGTAATTCAGTATGACATATTCGATGAGAGCTGCCACCATAATGAGAACGCCTGCCCTGATGGTTTTACTGTATATTCCGGACATTTTCGCTCCGAAATATTCCCGTGTCAACACAAGGCAGAGGTGTACCGGTGAGAGGAGGACGCCCACATACCCTGATGCAAAGGCAAAAGAGAGGGCACTGATGCTCTGTGCTCCCTCAATCCCCCAGAGAATTGGGAAAGTACTTCCTACAAACCCGATTGTCAGTCCCGTAAGCACTCCGGAAAGAAAGGGCAGGAGAAACAGCACCGGCAGAATGGGGATCCCCCTGGTTGCGAAGAAAGTGCTTATATTGCTCACCGCCCCCGATGAAATAAGAATGACTTTAAAGGTCATCACCCCGAGTATTATCAGGACAATCTCCCATGAAAAACCTTCCCTGAGGCTTTGTATTATATTTTTGAATGAATACCGGAATACCGCGTACAGCGCTACGGTAACGGCTCCCATACTAACGGAGAGGTCAAGATCAAATGCCATGACCAGGAGCAGAATCATGAAGAGAGGCAGAAAGCTGGTCAGCCCCTCCCGGGACGGCTTTCTGAAACGTTCTTTTTGACTTCCCAGGCCCCGGAGCCCCCAGATCACTCCTCCCGCAATGAGAAAGACGGCATAGGGCAGGTTTGCAATTATTAACCCCCGAACCGAATAGCCCGTAATGGCTGACGCAAGTATTATCCCCGGATAGATAGGAGAGATAAATTCCCAGGGATGTCTGAAAATGTAATTAATAAAGGCCTTGTTCTCCGGTTCTGCTTTTATTCCCTTTGACGCCTCTTCAACCATGGGGGCAGAAAAGACAGCACCTCCCATTGAGGGAAGGAGTCCTATAACGGCCGGCATTGAGGCCATCAATATCCTTCTGTCCGTGACCATCCCCCTGAATGAATCCATCATCTGCTGCATGATGCCGTTCTTTCTCATTACATTTTCAAACACCCTGATGAGCGTAAGGGTAATCAGAAGGTTAATTGTTGCGCTGTCTGAGGATGCCTTTAGAAAGGACCGGAAATAGTCCATGGGGGGCATGAGATAGAGGCAGGCCAGGATAACCGATGACAGTGCCATGACCATGCCGAGATTCCATTTCCGCTTCAGGAGGATGATGATGACGATGAGCACAAGGGCTATTTTTATAACATCAATCATTGAGTATTATATACCATATATGGGCGTCGGAAATTATTTTTGTACATATGTTGAGTTTTTTCTTGCATTAATAGTAAAAGATAATATAATATGTACCAATGCCAGAGGTGTTAGAAGAGGCGAAATCGTCTCAAATAGAACACATAGAGAAAGTCGACGTACCGCAAGAAGGCTCCGGGAAGGTCCCTGAGTCAGTAAGCAGTCTTCACTTTAAACTCACTGCTTTTGAAGGCCCCCTTGATCTCCTTCTTCATTTAATTAGAGAGCACAAGATAGATATCTATGATATCCCCATTATGGACATTACCCGCCAGTATCTTGATTACATCGAATTCCTGAAAGAACTGAATCTTGAAATTGCGGGGGAATTCCTCGTTATGGCGGCCACCCTGATTCACATTAAGTCTAAAATGCTCCTGCCCGCGGAAGAGGAACAGGAAGAAGAACTTCTTGAAGATCCCCGGTCGGAGCTGGTCAGGAGACTTCTTGAATACCAGGCATACAAAGACTCTTCACTCTCCTTAAGGAAAAGAGAAGAAGTCTGGAAAAATGTTTTTCACAGAAATGCAATGGACAAGGATGACATTGAGTTTGAACCGGAGCCGATGCTTATTGAGGCAAATGTTTTTGACCTGATCTCCGCATTTCAGAAACTTCTTGCAAAAGCCCCGCCGCAGGTCCTTGAAATTACCAGAGAGACTCTGACTGTGGCTGACAAGATAAATTTTATCGTTGAGCGTCTTGAGAGCGAAGACGGAGTCCGGTTCGAGGACCTGTTTGAAGAAAACTTCACGAAAGTAACCCTTGTTGTCACTTTTCTGGCCCTCCTCGAAATGATCCGGCTTGGACTGGCAAAGATTTATCAGGAGAAGGCCTTCGGATCAATCTGGATTTTGAATCCACAGAAAAGTGATGCCCCTCCATTCGAGGAACCTGAAGAGGTTCCCACAGAAGAGTCCCCTGAAGTATCAGACTGAAAGCCTGCCGGAGTTATAAAGGACATGGCGTCCAATACAATTCTACGACGCTCAACACAATGAAGGTTCCCGTTCTGTGTCCACAATTTCGAAGCATTTCAAAGAGAGGATTTTTTATATATAGAAAAGATCACATCAATAGGGTGACATGCCTCTCCTTGACAATAGGTCAAATTTTAATTACCATTAATTATGGTTACCCTAACAATTAATATGGTAATAATACTATGTTAGAAGGACTTTTTGGAAATCCTGTTATCGAAAAAATATTCTTTACTCTTCTGATGTATGATGAAGACTACCCCCTGGGAATGGCAAAAATTTTCGGGGAACCGGTGAACAGGTTTCAGCAGCAGCTGAAGAGACTTGAAGATAATGGAATTGTTGTAAGTCGGCTGGTCGGTAATGTCAGGCTCTATACATTCAATGCGAGATATCCCTTTTTAAAAGAGCTGAAGGCATTAATTTCAAAAGCCTATGATTTTCTTCCCGATGATGAAAAGAATAAATATTACAAGAGACGTACACGACCGAGAAGAGCCGGCAAACCATTATGAAGATAGACTGGAGAAATATAAGCATTAAAGATCTGGCTGCCCTTGTATGCAGGAAACTGAATGATAACAATATTGATGCAGTTCTTGTGGGGGGAGCCTGTGTTTCCATTTATACGAAGAACAAATATGTTTCCTATGACCTTGATTTTGTATCCCATACATCGTTAAAAGAAATATCCAGGGTATTGTCTGATATTGGATTCAGGCGGGAAAGCACCCGTCATTTTACACATAAGGACTGTCCTTTTTATATTGAGTTTGTCGCTCCGCCCCTCGCGATCGGGAGTGAACCGGTAAAACTCAGAAAGACGATTAAGACCAGATTACGAGAACTGGTAATGCTTATTCCCACAGACAGCGTCAAAGACAGGCTTGCCGCTTTTTATCACTGGAATGATTTACAGGCCCTTGAACAGGCTGTACTCGTGGCAAAGGCTCAAAAAGTGAGTCTTAGAGAAATCAGAAGATGGTCAGAAAATGAAGGTCACGCAGAAAAATATGGAATTTTTCTTGAGACCTTAAAAAAATAATCCTTCCCGTTGCAACGAGAAACAACAGGCCGAATTATCTGGCCCACTTAAGTCCTGTCTAACGTTCGTCATTCCCCTCATTTATTTCCTTTATCGCCTCTTCAACATTCTCCCTGACCAGATCATGCTCATCATTGGCAGCCGCTGTCAAACAGGGCAGTGCATCTTTATGGCCTATGACACCGAGCAGGTGGGCGGCATCGCCCCTGATCGTGGAGCTCGGGTCCTGAAGCAGTTTCGCAATCCCGGGGATGGCGAGCAGCACACTGCCCTCATCTTCACCCTTCAGTGTTTCAACGAGGGCAAAGGTCCCGATTCGTACACCCATCCTCTCATCTCCCATAAGATTGCCGATATAGGGGTAGTAGTTTTTGTCATGTCTGAACATGTCAATGATATTATCGAGAAAGCCGCCTTCCATATAGTCGGCGAGCATTTTCAGTGTTGATTCAGTGTCCTGTGATTCTTCCATATATATTCCTTTCTTAACGATGGATTGTAAATAATGGTTCTCTGTTTGGTCAAATATTTTTACCGACCGCCCGGCCAGGACCTCAATGTTTTCGGGAAAAGGACCGTCTGACTTTTTTTATGAGGGCGTCGTACCTTGCCTCCTGCGTCAGGCCTGTAATACAATGGATCTGTGATACTATTTGTAAAAGTCATGAAATGACCCGGAAGGAGAAGTGACTATGGCACGACCTGTAAAAAAGAGATCACACAAATCAGGCCTTTCGCCGGGCACCGCCGTCTATGTCGGGGAAAGAAAGGCAGAGGAAGTAAAGATAAATGTCATTGATTACGATGAACAGAAAATTGAAATAAAGGAACTGGACACTGTCGAAGCATGCTTTCCCTATAAGGAGAAGGAGTCTATATCGTGGATTAATGTCTGCGGCCTCCATGAGGTGGCGATTATCGAAAAGCTCGGGGGCTTTTTCAATATTCATCCCCTTGTCCTTGAAGACGTCCTGAATACCGAGCAAAGGACGAAAATGGATGTCTTCGATGATCATATTTTTATCGTAATCAAGATGCATTCCTATGACCCTGAAAAAAGGCAGGTGATCTCGGAGCAGGTGAGCGTTCTGTTCGGAAAAAACTATGTGGTGACCTTTCAGGAAAAAGAAGGCGATATATTCGACCCGGTCAGGAACAGAATAAAGAGTGCTAAAGGACGGATCAGAAAGGCAGGGGCCGACTATCTTGCCTATGCTCTCATCGATGCTATTGTGGACAATTACTTCAAGGTCCTCGAGGGAATTGGCGAGGAGATTGAAAATATCGAAAATGACGTTGTAGGGAATCCGGTTCCATCTACGCTTCAGAATGTGCACATACTGAAAAGGGAGACCATATACCTTCGTAAATCTGTGTGGCCCCTGAGAGAGATAATCAGTATCCTTGAGCGTGAAGACTCCCCTCTCATAAAGAAATCGACGAAAATATATCTCCGTGACCTCTATGACCACACCATTCAGGTCATCGATACGGTGGAGACATACCGTGATATTATTTCAGGGGTGCTCGATGTGTACCTGTCAAGCGTGAGCAACAAGATGAATGAGATCATGAAGGTGCTGACAATTTTTGCGGCACTTTTCATCCCCCTCACTTTTATAGCAGGCATCTACGGTATGAATTTCAATCCTGACAAGAGCCCCCTGAATATGCCGGAGCTGAACTGGTATTTCGGGTATCCCCTCGCATTGGGATTGATGACCGTGATTGCTGTTGTGCTTCTTCTCTTTTTCAAAAGGAAAAACTGGATGTAAATTTTGTTCAACCATGTAATTCATGGTGAACTTTGTTCCCATGGCTGCAGTGAAGACAGAGGATGGTAAATTTAAAACGTCATCTTGATACCATAAGTGCAGCCGTTATCAGACATACCTGATATTTTTAAGTGGTATGTCAGGGACTAAGTCCGGCAAAATATAATTCAATATCACATCAAATTATGAATTTTTAAATTTACCATCCTCTGTCTTCATGTCTGATATTGATTATTCTATCAGAATCCGCTGCTGGGCAGACACGAAAAGTACATCATTCAGCTCCCGATGATGGAGGAAAAGTTCAAGCCCTTTTTCTTTGAGGCGTTCATCGGTAAACCCAAAAATGACAAGATCTGCTTTCGATGAACGCATTTCCACAAGATGGTCATAGTTTCCCCGTTCATCGGTTGGCGTGATCTGTACATTCTTTTGAGAAATGGGAATGCGGCCTGCGGAAATTATCTCGTTCAGTTTGCGCGTCTGCTCATCGGCCTGCTCAGCGGGAAAAGCGGCAAACATGCTGATTTCCGCGTGGTGCCATTCAGGGTGCGCAAGGAGGATATAGGCAATAAGGACCATAAAGTTGATATTGAGGTGGTCATGCCACGTGAGCCAGATATGGATGCTCCCGCGCTTTCCGAAGAAATGATCTCCGTGCCTGAGCACGAGATTATTCATGCCCGTTACTTCCGTTAAAATGCAGCTCTCATGTATGTCATTGATCACCTCTTTTTTGTCATGTACGGAAAATTCGAAGAGGTTCGTGTTGTTTTCCACGCCTAATATTCCCGGCACCTGGACGCTCTGCAGGATTGCTGACCGCAGTGACGGGCTTATCACGGTGTCCATAAAGATATGGCTCTGTCTGTCCTGAACATACTTGATAAGTTCCGACAGAGACTTTCTGCTCTCGGTCAATGTTTTAATATCAAACTCGCCCTGAATATAATGGACATACATACCGAACCCGTAGCGGTAGCAGAGCCAGCTGAAAAACAACAGAGGAGCAGACCGGTCAAAGGTGCGGTTATTCACCATGACGATGCTCGGCCTCCAGTTGCTCAGCCTTTTCCCGGACCGGCTCTTCTGCAGCTGTACCTGTGAAAAGCGCGTTGCCTGCGTCATGGCACCGTAAAATATTTCTCCCAGATTATATGAATACCCCTCCCGGCTCTTCTGGATACCCCGGTATAAAATGACAACAGCAACGAGTGCGGCAATTGCATAGAGCGGGTCCATCTGAAACATCATAAAAAGGCACATGACTGCCCCGAAAAGGCTGATGTACCACCTGGAACGGAAACTGGGGCGGTAGTTGATACGGGCGGCAAAGTGTTCCAGAAAACTTATGGTGCAGAGCGACCCGTAGGTCAGCATGAAGAACATGGAAATGATCCGAGCAACAAAGTCCACGTTTCCCACCGCTACTACTGCAAGCGCAATTACTGCTGTCACGATCGTCGCGTTGCGCGGCTCATTTGCCTCTCCTTTCCCCTGAGACAGGAATTTGTTTACACGCTGGAGGGGGAAAATCCTGTCTTTTCCAAGTGCCTGCATGGTGCGGGGGGCAACCAGGATAGAACCGATCGCAGAAGAAAGGGTGGCGCATCCCAGACCGATGGGTATTATCGGGCCCCAGAGGGCTATCCTGGCCATGATCAACTGGTCTTCCGCAAGCACCGACGGTGATGCTGAATGGGACAATTTAATCACGATAAAGATGTAAACGACCAGACCTGTTAATGTTGCTGAAAGTACCCCGAGGGGAATGGATTTCCGGGGGTTGGCAAGATCGCCTGATAACCCGACGCCGGCGGTCATCCCTGTAAATGCCGGAAAGCAGATGGCAAAGACCAGGATAAAGGGATCATGCACCTGCAGCCCTTTCAGGACGTAAGTCTCTGAGGGTTCCATGCCCTGAATGGGGGAGCCTGCAAAAAATGAAATAAGGGACACTGCCAGTATGGCCGCCACAAACCATAAGGTTTTTACGCCTATGCCGGCTCCTCTGAAGATCACGGCGAGCACGAGAATTACAGAACCGGGAAGGGATACGATCCTCGGATCAAAAGGGATACCGGTGTAGGACTCGATCACGGGTGCAACGGGCCGGAATGCTTCTGCAAAGGCGATCATATAAAAGGCCATGGATATTGCCTGTGACAGATAAAGCGAAAGGCCGATTGTCCCCCCAATTGTGGTGCCGAAGGACCGGGATATAATGTAATATTCCCCGCCCCCCTCAACCTGTCTGTTTGTGGCGATTTCAGCAATGGCAAGGGCAGTCGGTATGGTCACCATATGACCGAGAACTATTATCAGGAACGCACCCAGCAGGCCCATGTGACCCACGGCATAGCCGAACCTCAGGAACATTATCGCTCCCAGGACCGTACTTATACTTGCCAGAAAAACGGGCGAGGTTCCGAAGCCGAGGCCTCTTTTCTCCGCGGCGCTTCCTTTATTGTCAGGGCCTGAATGAGCCAGAAGGACCTCCTTTTTGTGAAATCATACCATACTATGCTGAAAGTAGGAATAAGCTGCAGACGGCCATGGGCAGTGAAGAATGGAAAGCAGTCTTCACTGTGATACAATAATAATGTTGACCTGAATAGAGTCTGTCCAAACATCAATGTATTTTTCTCATGCACGAAGTCTGTAATCGGGCCCGCCTGCGGTAGGCAGGCATCCAGAAGCCGTTGAAAAGACTGGATTATCGATGCGAGTCTACGCGAGAGTCGCTCCGACCCGCTCAACAAACTGCGGGAATGACGGTTCATATCTGAAGTGTTTGGACAGGTACTAAGTGCATTATATCGAACATGAATAAGAAAACAATAAATGCCCCGTCCGTCTGGAAAATCGTAAAGTGGCCCCTCATTGCACTTGTGCTCTTTTCCTTTGGCGGTTTTCTGGTTGCCCCCCCGGTGGCCAAATATTTTTTAACGAAGAACCTCTCTGAAACACTGGGCCGTGATGTTTTTATTGAAGACATTGATCTCAATCCCTACGCCCTTTCTGCGAAGGTCTATAAATTTCTCATAAAAGACAAGGACAAAGCATCAACACTCCTGTCCTTCGATGAGCTTTCCGTGAATCTTCAGATTTCTTCTATTCTTAAAAAGGGACTGGTTATAAAGGAAATCACGCTTGACAGGCCCTCTCTTCATATCGTCCATCTCGAAGGAGCACGCTATAACTTCTCAGACCTGACAGACAGGAGTGGTGAAGAAGCAGCCCCCGGTGCAGAACCGTTGAGATTCTCATTCAACAACATACAGATACTGAATGGGAGTATAGACTTCCTTGATACCCCTCTCAAAACGAAACATGAAGTGAGGGACATTACTCTGGCAGTACCCATGATTTCCAATATGCCCTCTGACGTGGAGATCCATACCCGGCCGCTTTTCAGGGCGGTGGTGAACGGCACATCCTTTGCCCTGGATGGTGACACAAAGCCCTTCAGCGATTCCCTCGAGACAATTATTGACCTGGATATAAAAGACATCGATTTGCCGCACTATCTTGCCTATGTTCCTTTCCCTGTAAATTTCAAACTCCTTTCCGGAACGATTTCAGGCACAAGCAGAATTTCATATGTCCAGTTGAAAGACAGACCTGCTGCACTTACCGTGACAGGAGATATGTCTCTTGAGAACCTGAAGGTAACAGACCTGTCGGACAATCCATTGATACAGCTCCCCCTTTATGCGGTCAGGCAGGCAGTGATCGATCTTACAGATAAAACAGTGACAGTCAATGAAACCTATGCAAAAGACGGGTCTATCTTTGTTCAGCGGCTGAAAGACGGAACCGTGAATGTGGAGCCCCAGCTTCCACGACTGGCAGAAAAATTAGAAGAAGCGGCAGAGGAAAGAGAAGAAGAGCCCTGGAAGGTACTGGTAAAAAACCTGGTCTACGATAATTTTACGATTTCTTACGAAGACCGGGTCCCCGCTGACCCGGTGAATCTCGTTGCAGAAGCGATTCATCTGAAAGGGGAGAACATTTCCACCGAAAAAGACAGCCGGGGGTCTCTAGCCTGTTCGTTCAAACTGAACAAAGAAGGATCGGTGTCGACGGAGAGCTCGATCAGCATAAATCCAGTGTCTGCCGATACTAAGTTCAGCATTGAAAACATTGCTCTCGTTCCCTTGCAACCCTATATTACCGAGCAAATCAATATCCTTATCACCAACGGTGCACTTTCCGCTGACGGGAACCTTTTCTATCAGGCGTCTGGTGAGAAAGGAAGCAAAGCTGATTTTAAAGGGACGGTTTCAGTTGCGAAGTTTGCCACTGTGGATAAAAAGACTGCAGGGGATTTTCTCAAGTGGAAATCTCTGTTCTTCAAGGGCATTGATTTTAAACTGGAGCCTCTGAAGGTTCATGCCGACTCAGTGGCCCTCACCGATTTTTACTCAAGGCTCGCGATAAATTCCGACGGTTCAATGAATGTACAGGAAATTGTGAAAAAAGAAGAGAGGGAAACCGGGGAAGCCCCCTCTGCAGGGTTGCCGGGAAAAGACACGAAAGCGGCCGGAGGGGAAAAACTCATAACGGTCAATGCAGTCACGCTCCAGGGCGGCACCATACAGTTTTCTGACCAGCATATAACGCCGAGCTATTCTGCGAATCTGCTTGAGATCGGCGGAAGGATTTCGGGACTGTCCTCGGAAAAAAACAGTACGGCTGACGTTGATCTGAAGGGAAAGCTCGAAAACTATGCCCCTCTGGAAATCAGAGGAAAGATAAATCCTCTGGCGGAAGATCTGTTCGTTGACCTTGCTGTTGATTTCACCGATATGGACTTAAGCTCTTTAACTCCTTATGCCGGGAAGTACGCGGGGTACTCGATACAGAAAGGACGGCTGTCGCTGGGACTGAAGTATCTCATTGCCGGAAAGAAACTGGACTCCGAAAATAAAGTGATGCTCGATCAGTTCACCTTCGGCGAACAGGTAGAGAGCCCTGATGCAACAAAGCTCCCGGTACGACTCGCCGTATCGCTTCTGAAAGACAGGACGGGCGAGATAAACCTCGACCTCCCTGTCTCGGGGAAGATTGACGACCCGGAATTCCGTATCGGCAGGGTGGTATTAA
>CALZGI010000209.1 GCA_945786855.1 Thermodesulfovibrionia bacterium
AAAATAACGGGATTATCGCTGTCCTTCAATGGTGAGACATAGTCCCTGAATTCGTCGATAAAGGCCTGCCTCAGTATCCACCCTCTCGTATCAAATACTTTTTTCGCTACGTTGAGCATGAAATCAGGAGTGAAGGGTTTCTCTATGTATTCCTGTGCTCCGAGTTTTGTAGATTCTTTTGCATCCTCAAGGGTAGGGTATCCTGTTATTATCACAACATCTGTTTTGGGTTTTATGACACGTGCTTCTTTGAGGACTTCTATTCCACTGATATCGGGGAGCCGTACATCAGAGATCAGAAGGTCAAAATCATCCTTGGCAAGTTTATTGAGGGCATCTTCTCCCTTTTCAACGGTAGATATACTGTATCCTTCGGCGCCAAGGATTCTTTTACAGCTTAATGTTACGACCGGATCATCGTCGAGTACTAATATTCTCCCCTTTTCCATTTAGGACCCCTCCTGATATATATTCCTTATAAGTGGTTACATAATAACAAAAAAAAGATTGCGTGCATGGTGCGCATATCCAGCATGCAGGAATTACGGTTATTCTATCATATTATCTGCCTGATTTAACCATGCACTTATATCGTCTTTAATAATTTTTATTACCTCAGGCGTATTTATGGGAACCCCGTCCAGTTCCTTTTTGATATCTGATGTATCAAGCAGGTATTTGTTTTTGTTTTTCTCATGCTCCAGAATGAAGTCAATGTCAGGATTCGAAGCTATCAGTACAATCATGGTGTCCTCTATGTTTCCGAGGGGCTTCCTGTCTATATGATTGTGCTGGAATGTTGCAGTAATTGATGAACCTTTCCCTTCCTCTGATGTTATCTGAATGTCTCCATTGCATTCTCGTGCGGCCTGGGCCAGGAAAGGAATTCCGAGCCCGACTTTCCTTGTGGTCCTCGTTGTGTGAAATGGGTCCAATGCATTTTCAAACATCTCTTTTTCCATGCCTCTCCCGTTATCGCTTATCTGAATGAGCAGAAGGTTCTCTTTTGAGTCTTCCCTTATCGTTATTTTGATACGGCCTGCTCCAGCAGTTATCGAATTTTCGACTATGTCGAGTATGTGAAGGGATAAATCTTCCATATCTTTTTTCAGGCACAAAGCCACAAAGTGGCAAAGGCACAAAGTTCAAATATGCCATTACCGTCTTTTACACTTTGTGCCTGCTTCATACCCATTCCACCTTTCTTCCATCGATTCTTCTCATGGCCAGAGCCATCTCTTTAATAGTAGGCTCTCTCATGAAAAAATCAGTGGCTCTCTTCCCGATATCAGTCAGATGATGAGCATCAGACGATGATATCCACGTGTATGTGCTGTAGGACGAAAATGATTGTTCAGCATGTTTCCTGTTAATGTGAGGAGACATCTCCAGGGCATCAAAATTTAATTCTTCGGGAATAAAGCCGAGCTGGGAAATAATACTGAAAACATCTTTGTCAACGTGTGAGGCTATGGATAACCCGCCCAGGGAATGTATGGTATCCACAATCAATTGCACCGGCAATTCCGTTGCTCCGATCAGCAGGCGATTATTAAAATCGAGCACCTCATCTTTTTCATTCACCACAATCTGATCACCGAACCGTTTCTCATCGTTTTCCCCCGGCAGTAAACTGTCGTATACGGCGTTCTGCATTTTTGCAATTCCTTCCGCATCATCGAAGAGTGCGAGAATGTGAGCTTCTTCTGATGATGTTATTTCCATGCCCGCAAGCACTGCCACGTCAATATTTTCAGCTGCCGATTGTGCAGCTTTTACATTTTCTGCCGAGTTATGGTCTGTGATTGCGATTATGTGGAGGCCCTTTTCTGCTGCAGTATGTACAATTGCCGAAGGAGACATCTCAAGCTCGCCGCAGGGTGAAAGGCATGTGTGTATGTGAAGGTCTGCCTTGAAAGTTCTTAGCATGAGTGTTTCAACATTTTCAGTAGTTGAACGGGTTTGCAGGACGCATCATATCGAGGTTCAACCTCGATATGGACTGATTGCCCTCACGATTATTTGTTGAGCATTTGATACAACTTGCCTGCAGTTTCAAATGCAGGCAGCGGTGTCGACAGAATAGTGACTTTTTCAGCCTCTGCCTTTTGCAGGACATCTTCCTGAACCGGCCGGTTCCCGACAATGATGATTCCTGCCAGATTTTTTAACCCTGCGACAGCCACGATGTTCAGGTGTGTCTGGAGTGTTATCCAGACATTGCCTTCCCCGCTGTTGGCCATGACGTCGGAGAGCAGGTCGCTGACATATACGCCGGTGATATTGTTGGGAAGAGAGTCTCTGCCGGTTTTTACTTCCAGTGATAATTCGTTTAGTATGTCAGAAATTTTCATGAAACGCCTCCAGTTTTGAACCCCATAACCCATTAAAAGCAGGGGTAATTCATGAATTACCCTTACGGGAAGGCTATTATCATTTCCACAGTTGTTCCTTCACCGACGACTGAGTCTATCTTGAATTCATCAGAGTTTTTCTTCATGTTTGGCAGACCCATTCCGGCCCCCCACCCTAATTCTCTGACCCAGTCAGGTGCTGTGGAATACCCTTCCGTCATTGCCTGTTCAATATTTTCTATGCCTGGTCCCATATCCTCTATCCGTATTGTGATATTCCGGGGAGTAATAACGTAATGAAGCCTGGCGGCAGCTGCGTATATGATTACATTCATTTCTGCTTCAAAGGTCGCGATTGCAGCACGTCGTACGATTCCCTCATGAACGCCGAGCTCGGTAAGTTGTACTTTGAGCTGGGTAGATGCTTCTCCTGCAGAGGCGAAATTCCCCCCGATTAACTGGTAACTTCCCTCTATTGTTTCATTGATATCTAAAGGCATGTTACCTGTTTAGACACCCGGGCAGGCCTGCCTTATAAAGTTTGCCCGAAGCTATATACATGCAGAATCGCGTGCTGAGCAGCGGTATTTTCTTTTGTCTGGCAAGTTCTATAGTGTCTGCATCCGGTTTTTTGTCGAGGACAAATACAATTGTTTTAATACCGGCGATTTCTGCCGTGCGTATAACATGGGTCTGGGTGAGCCCTGTGATAAGCATTGAGTCGGGGGTGTGGTAATAAAGGACAGAACTCATCATGTCAGCGCTGCATGCGCTTTGTATAATAACTTCCGTGTCCTCCGGTTCAGTGATGACGTTTGCTTCAAGGATAACGGCTATTTCGTTTAAAGTCATTTTGTTCCTTTTGAGGCCACACTTCTGTGCGGTATTTGAAAAATATACTTTACTGCTCAGCCCTTCTTAATGTTCATCAGATTTCTCGAAAACCTCTTTTACCGCGGTGAGAAGAGTGTCAGGGGTGAATGGTTTCTCTATAAAGTTATATGCTCCCAGTCTCAATGCCTGGACGGCTGTATCAACGGTGCTGTAACCGGTCACCATTACGACCTTCGTTTCAGGCCAGCTCGTCTTAATTTTATTCAGAACTTCGATGCCGTCCATGTCAGGCATTTTCAGGTCGAGAAGAACAAGATTGAAAGGTTCTTGTTCCATTGCAGTGATACCTTCGTGTCCGCTCGACACAACGGTGACTTCATACCCTTCCGGGACAAGGGTTCTTTCACAGCTTACCCTCACAATGGCTTCATCATCTATGACCAGTATTTTACGCATAATTCCTTAGATTGGTGCCTGTTTTAAGCATGGTTCCCGGGCAACGGTAGTCTAACAAAAAAACTTGTCCCTTTACCAATTTCACTTTTTACTGTAATGGTGCCGCCGAAGTGTTTCACGATCCCGTGGCTGACGGAAAGTCCAAGCCCGGTGCCTTTTCCCACAGGCTTTGTTGTGAAGAATGGCTCAAAGAGCTTCGGCATGTCTTCCTCTTTGATCCCCGATCCTTCATCGGTAAATTCTATCTCGACTGAGGGCTTATTCTCTTCCGATACGGAACGGGTTCCTACGGTTATATTGCCCCTGCCTCCCATAGCATCCGCGGCATTTATAAACATGTTCAGAAATATCTGCTGGAACTGAGATGAGTCGCCGACAATTATGAACTGTGAGTCCTCCAGGGTGATATTGAATTTAATGTGATGGAACTTCTCCTGGTTTTGCACCATGAATATTGTCCTGCTTAATACATCGTTTATACTCACCTTGCCTTTTTCCGTGGGAGTGGCCCGGGCAAAAGTCAAGAGATTTTTAATTATCTTTGAGCACCGGTCAGATTGTTCAATAATAATGTCCAGGTCCTGTGATTCCTCGCTGTCGGGAGCGAAACGCTTTTTTAATAAATGTGCGAATGTAACCACCCCTGTAAGAGGGTTGTTGATTTCGTGTGCAACCCCTGCCGCCATTCTCCCAAGGGACGCAAGCTTTTCCGTTTGTACCAGATGGGCAGAGGTGTTTTGAATTTCTTCTGTCTTCTTTGCAATTTCTTCTTCAAGGGTGTGTGTCCACTTTTCTCTCTGGTCTCGTGCTCCTTTTAAATCCTTGATCATGGAGTTGAATGCATTTGCAAGCATGCCGATTTCATCGTTCGACTTTATAGGTACCGAATATTCGAGGTTTCCGTCAGCCACATGCTCCATGGCATTGGTGAGTTCATGGACAGGATTGGTGACGATCTTATAGTTAATAATGCCGAGGAACAGTGACACCGCAAGGACAAAGATGACCACATAGGCAGTGAGGGCGAGGCCCTGCTTGAATAATGCCTCATCAAGAAGTGAAAGAGAGAGATCAGCTTCGACGAACCCGAGGATCTTCTCTTCCCCGGGATGGGCGTGGCAGCTCGCAGTGGAGCAGTCCTTTTCATTGGGGATCTGGCTGATAACCTTGAGTGATGTAGCTCCAGTGTCATTTTTGTACACCGCCCAGTTTTTCGGTTCCGGATTGAGGTCTGATGATTCCTCCGGTTCAGTATGACATCCCGTACAGGTAACCGATGCTTTGTCAACGGACTTGCCCACACTGCTTTTTTGTGAGCAGAAAAGGACGGTGCCTTTGTGATCGTAAATTCTCAACCTCTGAACACCAGTGGGGGTACTGAGATTCTCAAGTACGCGCTGCGTCTCTCCACGCTGGTTTGCAAGCAGGCTGTGGCGGGTGCTCTGTTTTGAGAATTCCACAAAAGAATTACCGTACTTCACGGCAATGGACATGATGTCATTTTCCTGCTTTTTTAGTGTGGCATACCAGAAAATAAGGCTGACTATTACGATGAGAAAGCCCGTCGCTATAATCAGTTTTGCCGCAATGGACTTTTCAGGATGACTGAAGATATTCTTCATAACTCAGTATTATAAGAGCTGATTCTTTTTTTTAAAAGAATGAAATAAGGAGATTTTAACTATTTATAACACATTTATCATTCTCGGGGGCCAAATATTTCTTCCTCTTGATAAATAAGTTAAAACTAACAATAAGTAACACTAATATTCATTGACAGCGGCAGTTGTTTTTGTGTATAAAAACTACAATGCCTGGAACGTATATCCCAACAAACTACTTGCCGGTAGCTATAATAATGGTATTTGCCGCCCTGGTCGGCCTTGGTGCTATCATTGCCGGACTCCTTGTGAGGCCGCGCAGGCCGTACGTGCAGAAGCTTTACGCGTACGAATCGGGCAATCCGCCGGTGGGCGAGCCGCGGCAAAAGTTTTCTGTGAAATTTTACATCATTGCCATGCTGTTCGTTGTGTTTGATGTAGAGGCGGTTTTCCTGTATCCCTGGGCGGTTGCCTATGACAAGCTGGGTTTGTTCGGTTTTGTTGAGATGATGCTCTTCATATTTATTCTGTTGATCGGATATGTCTACGTATGGAAGAAAGGGGCCTTTAACTGGGAATGAATGAAATTTCGAATGCTGGAAACAGTGCACAGAACCCGGACCTCGTAGAAGTAGAGGAAGGGACCAGGATTGTCCCCGGTGGAAATACAATTATTACGTCTCTTGACAAAGTTGTTAACTGGAGCAGAAGAAGCTCGCTCTGGCCGATGACGTTCGGACTCGCCTGCTGTGCAATTGAAATGATGGCGTGCGGATCAAGTCATTATGATTTTGACCGCTTTGGAGTTGTTTTCCGTGCGTCGCCGAGACAGGCCGATGTAATAATACTTGCGGGAACGATAACCAAAAAAATGGCCCCTGTAATAAGAAGGGTCTATGACCAGATGCCGGAGCCGCGGTATGTAATGGCAATGGGGAGCTGCGCATGTTCAGGCGGAATATTTGATACCTATGCTGTTGTCCAGGGAGGTGACACCTTTTTACCTGTTGATGTGTATGTCCCGGGGTGTCCTCCACGACCTGAAGCACTTTTTCAGGGTATTATGAAACTGCAGGAAAAAATAGATAAGGAATATTTCAGATGGAGCCCCTGGAGATAGTCAGCAGACTGAAAAATAAATTTCTGAATGAGATTTCCGATGTATCGGAGTTCAGGGACCAGGTATTTGTAAGCGTGAACCGGGAGAGAATTTCGGATATATGCAGGTTTCTTCATGATGATCCTGAACTTTCCATGGATTATCTCGTTGATGTATGTGGAGTTGACTACCCGGACAGAAAATTTCGCTATGAAGTCGTTTACAATTTATATTCAATAAAACATAAGCATCGTATCATGATTAAGGCTTTGGTCCCTGAGGATAATCCCGGCATAGACAGTGTTGTGCCTATTTGGATCGGTGCCAACTGGCATGAGAGAGAGGCCTGTGATATGTATGGGATTGTGTTTAATGGGCATCCTGATTTAAGGAGAATTCTTATGCCTGAAGACTGGGAGGGGTATCCATTAAGAAAAGACTACCCTTTAAAGGGGCCGGAGACCGAATATAAGGGCTTTGAAGAAACAAAAGATCTTCACACTCATGATGATGAGTGGACTATTAAATAGTATCTTTGCATATATTTTATTAAAACATAAATCAGAGCGGACGTTTGTTAAGTTTCCCTGGTGAATGATTACAGAATCAGTGAACAGGGAGGTTGGTTCAGGCAGGTGGTGGAAATAATGGAAAACAGCTCGGACAAAAAGAATTCGCGGATATTAACAAAAGAACTCACTCTGAATATGGGGCCTCAGCATCCTGCAACGCATGGTGTGTTAAGGCTCGTTCTTGATCTTGACGGTGAAACAATTGTAAAGTGCACTCCCTATGTTGGCTATCTTCACAGGGGGATTGAAAAACTGTCAGAGCACAGGAACTATATGCAGATACTCCCCCTTACGGACCGCCTCGATTATATATCATCCATGTCAAACAACCTTGGCTATTGTATCGCCGTTGAAAAGCTTTTCGGGATAGAGGTCCCTGAGAGGACCGAATACATAAGGACCATTGTGGGTGAAATGTCCCGTATTGCCAACCATCTTCTCTGGCTTGCGACCCATGCCCTTGATGTGGGAGCAATGACAGTATTCCTCTACTGTTTCAGAGAACGTGAAATGATAATGGATTTTTTTGAAAGGATATGCGGAGCGCGGCTGACTGTCACCTATCCACGTGTCGGTGGTTTAAAGAACGATGTGGACTCTCAGTGGCTTGAAGACGTCTATGCATTTACCGATGAATTCCCCATGAGGGTAGAACAGTACGAGACAATGATTAACAAAAACAGGATATGGCTTCGCAGGACGAAGGGAATAGGGGTTATTTCTGCCGAAGAAGCTATTAGCTGGGGTCTGAGCGGACCTACGCTCAGGGGTTCCGGCGTTCCCTATGATGTGAGAAAAGTGACGAAGTACGGTGTTTACGATAAGGTGAAATGGGAAGTGTGTACCGGGAAAAATGGAGATGTATATGACCGTTACCGCGTCAGGATGGATGAGTTCCTTCAATCCAACTCGATTATCAGACAATGCATTGAGCAGATACCGGAAGGCCCCATAATGGCTGATGCTCCAAAATTTACTCTGCCTCCCAAGGACAAAGTCCTTTCTGATATGGAACATCTCATTCATCACTTTGTCCTTATAACAAAGGGCCCCCAGACTGCGCCGGAAGGAGAGTTGTACGTACCAACAGAAGTCCCGAAGGGAGAACTGGGTTTCTATTTTGTGAGTGACGGAACAGGAAAGCCGTACCGTATGAGAATACGGGCGCCGTCCTTTGTACACGTCTCGGCATTACCTGCCCTCTGTGAGGGCGAACTTATCGCCGACATCATTGCAAACATTGGAAGTATTGATATTGTCCTGGGAGAGTGCGACAGGTAAAGAGCTGGCAGAAAAGAGCACTAACATATAATTGAAAAACGGTTTTCAGTTTTTAGCTGAAAGCTGACAACTGATTGCTGAAAGCTGAGTACATGTTCAACGAAACTGTATTAAAAGAAATTGACGGGATAAAGGCGAGATATCCTGACCGGAAGAGCGCCCTGCTTCCTTCATTATATATAGCTCAGCGGGAATTCGGCTGGTTGAGTGATGAAGCGATGGTGAGTGTTTCAAAGGCCCTGAATGTGCCCGAGGCCATGGTCAGGGGCACAGCGTCTTTTTATTCCATGTACAAACATAAACCGGTCGGACGACATGTGATACAGTTATGCACCAATGTTTCATGCATGATTTTAGGTGCTGAAAAACTGGTTGATTTTCTTGGGTCCAGGTATGGAGTACAACCAAACGGCACAAGTGAGGACGGCAGGTTTTCCCTTGTAATCATGGAATGCATCGGTGCCTGCGGTACTGCGCCTGCCATGCTTGTAAACACCGATTTTCACGAAAATCTATCTGAGAAAAGCTTAGAGGATATACTGGAACAATATAAATAATTATTGTAGGGGCGAACAGCCGTTCGCCCTTACCTGAAGAACCATGGAAAAGTTTTTACTTAAAAACATAGAAAACCCAAACTCAGCAGACATTCAGGAGTTCGAGAAAGTCGGGGGGTACAAGAACCTTAAGAAGGCCCTGGAGCGTGCTCCGAAAGATGTGGTGGAAGAAGTTAAAAAATCAGGACTGAGGGGAAGGGGCGGCGCAGGGTTCCCTGCAGCAATGAAGTGGAACTTTGCCATGGCTGACCCGAAATTTCCCAAGTATTTAATGTGTAATGCCGATGAAGGGGAGCCGGGCACATTTAAGGACAGGCCAATTCTTGAAAAGAACCCCCATCTATTAATTGAAGGGATGGTGATATCAGGGTATGCACTCGGGTCTGAATTCGGCTACATTTATCTCAGGGGTGAATATCCCGAGGCGAATGTCATTCTGAATGCGGCTATCAGGCAGGCATATGAGGCAAACTATCTCGGTGACAATATCAATGGCAAAGGGGTCAAGTTCCACCTTTCAGTCCACCAGGGGGCAGGCGCCTATATCTGTGGAGAGGAAACTGCGCTGATTGAATCCATTGAAGGCAAGAAAGGGCAGCCCAGAAACAAGCCTCCCTTTCCTGTGAATGTCGGTGCATGGGATATGCCGACAATTGTGAACAATGTTGAGACGTTGTCGAATGTCCCCTACATTATGGAAATCGGAGGGGAAGCCTATTCTCAGATAGGCAGTGAAGAATGTCCGGGGCCCAAGTTGTTCAGTGTGAGCGGCCATGTGGAAAAGCCCGGAGTCTTTGAACTTCCAATGGGAACGAGTCTGAAAGACATTGTTTATACCCATGCCGGCGGAATAAAAAATGGAGGGACATTAAAGGCCGTTATTCCCGGAGGCATATCAACGCCTGTTCTTCCTGCTGATGCCATAGACTGCCCAATGGATTTTGTTGCAATGCCCAAAGCGGGGAGCATGCTTGGCTCCGGAGCAGTAATCGTGATGGATGACTCGGTATGCATGGTCAAGGTCGCGCACAGGGCTTTAAAATTTTTTGAACACGAGTCCTGCGGCAAATGCGTCCCCTGCAGAGAGGGAACAGACTGGCTCAGGAAGATCCTCGAGCGGATTGATAAAGGAAATGGCAGGGAAGGGGATATTGAGCTTCTTTCTGATGTTGCTGATATCATGACGGGAAGAACCTTCTGTCCGCTCGGTGATGGTGCAGCAGGTGTGGTGAAGGGAATGATAAAGAATTTTCACAGTGAATTTGAGGAACATATTGCTACGAAACAATGCAAATATGAAAGCAGGCAGTAAATAGTGCGGGCTGCGGTTTTCACGATAACCCGGAACTCTTAACGTGCAACGGTATTTTTGATGATAACGCTCACAATAAACGACAAAGAAGTAACCCTCGATAAACCAGTGACTGTCCTTGAGGCGGCGACCCAGGCAGGGATCAAAATCCCGACCCTGTGCTCTCATGAAGCCCTCAAACCCTATGGCGGGTGCAGACTCTGCGTCGTTGAAGTAGAGAGGATGCCCAAGCTGCAGACAGCATGCACCCTTATGGCAGCGGAGGGAATGGTCATAAAGACTGAGTCTGATGAAATTTCGCGGATCCGCCGCGGGATACTGGAATTCCTGCTCATAAATCATCCCCTTGATTGCCCCTACTGTGACAAGGCCGGTGAGTGTACCTTGCAGGACCTTGTCAATAAATACGGCCCCACCGTAGGCAGATATAAAGAAGAAAAAAGGAAAGTCCCTGAAAGCCACAAGGACCAGATTTTTTCGAGAAACATGGAGAGATGTGTTGTGTGCACCCGGTGCGTACGGATGTGTAATGATGTGCAGGGGGCCTCGGCCATCTCAATGATTGCCCGGGGCGGTCACACAAGAATGGAACCTTTTTCTTCCGATACCTTTAATTGTGAATACTGCGGGAACTGTCTCTCTGTCTGTCCCGTCGGAGCTATTCTCAGCCGTCTCTACATTCACAGTTTCAGGCCCTGGCAGGTGGATAAAGAGGTAGAGACCGTCTGTTCCTATTGCGGAGTGGGGTGTTCGCTTGTTGTTCAGGTCAGGGACGACTCAATCAAAAGGGTGATACCCAGAACGGGACTCGGGCTGAATAACGGGCTTTTGTGTGCGAGAGGGCGCTTTGGCTACGAATATATTAACAGCGGGGAAAGGCTGAAGACTCCTCTTATCAGAAAGAACGGAAAACTCGAGCAGAGTACCTGGAACGAAGCATTAAGCCTGGTCGGTAAAAAATTGTCAGAAATTAAAAAATCCGGCAGAGGATCTGCTATTGGCGGCATTGCTTCTCCCCGGTGTTCAAATGAAGATAATTATGTATTTCAGAAGTTTATGAGGATTACCTGCGGGACAAATAACATTGATTCCCTGTCGAGGACCGGATATGCTGCCGCGCAGAAATATTTTGAAGAACTTCTGGGCCAGGGAATAACGTCAAACATGATCGAGGGCCTTAAAAATTCGGAGGTCATATTTGTTGCAGGCGGTGATCCGACTGCCGTCAATCCAATCCTCGGACTTGCAATAAGAGAAGCCTCCAGGCGGGGAGCAAAGATTGCCGTCCTCGGGAATGCAAAGGGCCTTGAGAGGTTCATGAACATACAGGTTGTTCCGCCTGCCTTTAAAGAAGCGGAAGTTCTTGAAGAACTTCTTGTACGTATTTCCAAGGGAAAAGGTGTACGCGGAGAAAAACTGGACGTGGACCGGGGTATACGTCAATTGTCGGATCGATATTCAGGAGGAATGGACATCGATGGCATCCATGAGCTTCAAGAATCTCTTATGGAAAGTTCCTCCACCTCTATCGTTTTTGGAATGGATCTTGTACAGCGGTTGAGCGGACACCGGTCAATATTTGCCGCAGCAGGTCTTACCTATCTGCTTGAGGCCCGTCTCTATCTCCTGTCAGATAAGCCCAATGAACAGGGGCTTATTGACGTGGGCTGTCTGCCCGACATGCTTCCCGGAGGGAGACCGCTGAACATTCATGACTTCAAGAGTAAGTTTGAGACTGAATGGGGCAGTTCAATTCCGGAAGAAGACGGGCTTACGTTACTCGAAATGATCGAAGGTGCAAAGGACAGTAAAATAAAAGCTCTTTACATCATGGGTGATAATCCTGTTTTTAATCTGCCCGATGCTTCTTCCATAGAAGATGCTCTTAAATCTCTTGATTTTCTTGTTGTTCAGGATATTTTCCTTTCCGAGACGGCACGCCTTGCAGATGTTGTGCTTCCTGCTCTCGGGTGGACGGAGAAATCCGGAACGTACACAAACCTTGAGCGAAGGATCCAGTTTCAGGAAAAAGCGGTAAACGGAACAGGAGGGATGGAAGACTGGAAGATACTGGCCGAGGTTTCCGGAAAAATGGGATATAAAATGGCATACGGAGATGCGGAAGATATCATGGATGAAATTGCAAAGGTCTCTCCGCTTTACAGGGATTTGACATACAGGGAAATAAAGAAAGGTCAGTGCCTGTGGCCTTATCACGGTGAACCCTTAAGGGGAGAAATACATGAACAGCCTGTTATGAGTGACGAAGCAGAAGATTACCGTTCGGAACTGTATATCAGCCTTGAAAAACCATTGTTTCATTCGGGGACTCTTTCGAGGAGGTCTCCGGCCCTTATGAAAATCTGTCCGGAACCGACGTTGAAGATAAACACTCTGATTGCCGGCAAACTGGGATTGCAGGAGGGAGACCGTGTTCAGGTTTCTACGTCAAAGGGCAGCAGCGATGCAGCAGTTTCGATTGAGGATTCGATAAAAGACAATAAGGTTTTATTCAGCAATAATTTTGAAGGAAACGGGGTCTTCAGTTTATTACCGTACAAAGTGGCCCCAGTCACAAAAGCCCCTGCAATCGAGGGCTGTGAAGTGACAATAAAAAAGATATAGGATGAGATCATGAGTGTAGCTGAAATGTTGTGGGTTTTAACAAAAACTATCATTATTGTCAGTGTCTTTCTGTTGCATGTCATGTATGTTCAGTATTTTGAGCGGAAGGTTATAGCACATATGCAGTCGAGAATGGGCCCCATGAGAGTAGGGTGGCATGGTCTCCTTCAGCCTATAGCAGATTCAATAAAGCTCTTTTTTAAAGAAGACATAATACCCGCAAATGCCGACAAGCCTATTTTTTATATAGCTCCCATCATCGGCGTTATTGCAGGGGTGTCGTCCCTTGCGGTTATTCCGTTGTTCGACGGTGTTTCAATTGCTGATCTCAACATCGGCATACTGTATATTTTTGCCCTTTCGTCAGTTGCAGCCTATGCGGTTATCCTTGGAGGATGGGCTTCAAACTCAAAGTATTCTTTCCTTGGAGGATTAAGGGCGTCAGCACAGGTGATCAGTTACGAAATTGCCATGGGTCTGAGTCTTGTAGGTGTCATGATGATGGCGGGCAGCGCAAACCTTTCTGATATAGTCAGGGCTCAGTCCGGCGGATGGTATATCCTGCCTCAGATTATTGCTTTTGTGGTGTTCATGATATCGGCACTTGCCGAGACGAACAGGGTGCCTTTCGATCTGCCCGAGGCCGAAACTGAGCTTGTGTCAGGTTTTGCAACTGAATACAGCGGGATGCGCTGGGCATTATTTTTTATGGCTGAATATGCGGGTATGTTTGTAATGTCAGCACTGGCCGTTACGTGTTTTCTGGGCGGCTGGAGCGGACCGGAACTTCCTCTTCTGGGGAAATATTCCGGCCTTGTGTGGTTTTTGGGTAAGGTGTATGCAATCATCTTTTTCTATTTCTGGGTACGGGCAACGCTCCCGAGATACAGATATGACCAGCTTATGGACCTGGGGTGGAAGCTCTTTATCCCTCTGGCACTGGTGAATATAGTAATTACCGCTTTAATAAAAATACTATAAAAATGATATCAACAGATGATGAGGGAAAATGACCGTTCACGAATTTGTTAAAAAAATATTCTTCATTGAAATTCTGCAGGGGCTTGCCCTTACGTTCAAGCATCTTATTAACCCTTCTGTAACGAGGCAATACCCCACAGAAAAGAGGGAGTCCTTCCCCGGGGCCCGGGGGCTTCATGCGCTGGTGAGAGATTCCGAATCGGGAAAGGAACGATGTGTGGGATGCGGTCTCTGTGCTGCAATGTGTCCGTCTCAGTGTATTCATATCTATACGAGTGAAGATGAAAACCACAAAAAAATTGTGGACAGGTACGAGATCGAAGTCCTGCGCTGTGTCTATTGCGCCCTATGCGTGGAAGCCTGCCCCTATGCGGCATTAGTGCTCACTGATCACTATGAGTATGCCGGCTATACGAGAGATGAATTTTACTATACGAAAGAGATGCTTCTGGAGAACTGGGATAAATACATGGCCGGGGACAAAGGTATGAACTATATAAAGAATTTCTGGAGGCCGAGATCGTCCGACTTTCCTGCTCCGGCATCGCCCGGCGGAGAAGAGAGGAAAGTGTCATGACATTATCACAGCTCTTCTTTGTGTATTTTGCCATATCCATGACCGGTCTCTCGCTGGTTGTTGTAACTCGAAGAAACCCTGTGCACAGTGTCCTGTGGATGCTGGTTCTTTTTATCCATATTGCCGGCCTGTATCTTTTTTTAAATGCGGAATTTCTCGCGGCGATACAGATAATTGTCTATGCAGGAGCAATCCTTGTCCTCTTTCTGTTTGTTATCATGCTGCTCAATCTCAAACAGGAGAAGAACGTTAAAAAATTTCAGAGCCAATGGCCCGTCGGTGCCGGGGTCGGCGCCATATTCGCTGTGTTTTTTGTATTTATCGTGGGGAAAATAACAGTTCTTCCCGCTCTTGGCAAATATTCCATAGAGGCAGTGCAGTCGGAAGGGCATATGATGGCCATTGGCAAAATTTTATACACGAAATATCTTCTGCCTTTTGAAATAGCGTCTATCATACTTTTGGTAGCGATCATAGGTGCAGTGGTGCTGGCGAAGAAGAGAATTTAATGAGTAGATAGCAGCTGAGGGTGCGTATCTCCCTGACTGCCGACTACTTTTTATAAGGAGGGTACGTGGTTCCATTAAGCTGGTACATAGTTCTTAGCGCAGTAATGTTCAGTATTGGAGTCTTTGGTTTTCTCGCGAGACGTAACCTGATTATTATTTTTATTTCCATTGAGCTGATGCTGAACTCAGTTAATATCAGTCTTGCAGCATTCAGTCATTACCTGCAGTCGCTGAATGGCCAGATACTGGTATTTTTTGTCATTACCGTCGCGGCTGCGGAAGCGGCAATCGGCCTGGCCATATTAATTGCGTACTATAAAAATAATCCCACGATCAAAGTGGACGAAATTAATTTGTTAAAAGGATAAGGAATCTGAAAAATGTAAGGGCGTATTGCAAAAACGCCCCTGCGGAGATACGATGCTGAAATATACTTTAATACCATTACTGCCGTTTTTTTCGTTTCTCATCAATATCCTATTCGGGCGGAACTTTATTAAAGATAAAGCTCACTGGATAGCTGTTCCGGCTGTCTTCGGCTCTTTCCTTCTTGCTGTCAGTGCTTTTCTGGAAGTGCTGGGCGGTCACGATGTGAATGTGAATATTTACAGCTGGATTGTGTCGGGTGATTTTAATGTGTCCGTCGGGTTTCTTATTGACCAGCTGTCTGCAATCATGCTCATCGTGGTTACCTCCATCAGCACACTCATATTTATATATTCCATAGGCTATATGCATGGCGACGGAGGTTACTACCGGTTCTTTGCCTATCTGAGCCTGTTCGTATTTTCCATGCTTGTGCTCGTCATGGCAAACAACTTTTTGCTTATGTATTTTGGCTGGGAAGCTGTCGGATTGTGTTCATATTTTCTCATAGGCTTCTGGTTTCACAAGAAGTCGGCGGGAGATGCAGGCAAGAAGGCCTTTATTGTGAACCGTTTTGGAGATTTTGGTTTTGGTCTCGGGGTAATTCTTATCTTCCTCACTTTCGGCAGCCTTGAATATTTAACGGTTTTCGGCGAGGCAGGCACCGTTGTGGGGCAGACGATAAATTTGCTCGGGTATGATGTGAACCTTATTACGCTCATCTGCCTGCTCCTTTTCTGCGGGGCTGTCGGTAAATCAGCCCAGCTGCCGCTTCACGTCTGGCTTCCAGACGCCATGGAAGGACCGACCCCGGTGTCTGCATTGATCCATGCCGCAACGATGGTTACGGCAGGGGTGTTTATGGTGGCACGCTGTAATCCTCTTTTCAATCTTTCGGAAGTTGCGATGAACACTGTGGCTGTGGTGGGAGGGGTGACGGCCATATTTGCGGCTACGATAGCGCTCGTCCAGAATGATATCAAAAGGGTTATCGCATATTCCACGGTGAGTCAGCTGGGATATATGTTTCTTGCATTGGGTGTTGGTGCTTACTCTGCCGGCATATTCCACCTTTATACTCATGCGTATTTCAAAGCACTGCTCTTTCTTGGATCGGGAAGTGTGATCCATGCCCTTCATCATGCCAAACATCCTGATGAGCAGAATATGAAAAAAATGGGCGGGCTGAAAAAACATATGCCCATTACCTACTGGGTATTTATCCTGGCGACGCTGAGTATTACAGGGATTCCATTCTTTGCGGGTTTCTTCAGCAAGGACGAGATCCTCTGGAGGGCATATTCAGGGGGAGACCTGGGGAAGGTCCTCTGGTTCCTCGGTGTTGCAGCAGCGCTGTTAACGGCATTCTATTCATGGAGATTAATCTACCTGACCTTTCACGGAAAATTCCGCGGTACCGCTGAGCAGGAGAGCCACCTGCACGAATCTCCGCCGGTGATAACAGTCCCCCTGATGTTTCTTGCTTTTGGTGCGGTCTTCGCAGGCTACGTGGGAATACCTCCCATATTCTGGGAACATGGTGACAAAATAGGGCATTTTCTTGAACCCGTTCTCGGGCATCCAGAGGGACACGGGTCACATGCCGAAGAAATTATGGTCATAGTGGCGTCAGTGGCGGTGGCGGCGCTGGGCTGGCTTATTGCATACCGCATGTATATCAAAAATACGGAGCTGCCTGAAAAACTGGGGGCCATGTTCCAGCCCATACATAAGATTCTTTTCAATAAATATTATATTGATGAACTGTACAGCAAGACGATTGTTCAGCCGACACTGAAGGCATCGGACAAAATAATTCTTGGTTTTGATACATATATTATAGAGGGGATCGTCAATGGAGTCCCTAACCTGATAGGCGCGTTCAGCAGAAAATTGAGAGAGATCCAGACAGGAATGCTTTCTAACTATGCCCTTGTTATGGCCATCGGTGCAGTCTGTATTGTCGGCGTCTGGATTTTTCTGAGGTAATACGTATGGATAATGTGATATATAATCAGCTTGGCTATTCGATTCTCAGTTGGACGGTCTTCCTGCCTGTTATAGGGGCATTGCTGCTTCTGTTTATAAGAAATGCAAACACTATCAGATGGACGACGCTGTTTTTTACTTTTGCTACATTTTTTGTCTCTTTTCCCCTTCTGAAAAATTTTGACAAGAGTACCTATAAAATGCAGTTCGTAGAGAAGAATGACTGGATTCCATCGTGGGGAATCAATTACTTTATTGGTATTGACGGAATCAGCATTCTGTTTGTCTTCCTGACGACCATTCTCAGTATTCTCTGTGTGCTTGTTTCCTGGAAGTCTATTGAAAATAAGGTCAAGGAATTTCATATAGCTATTCTTGCCATGGAAGCAGGAATGATCGGTGTTTTTGTCGCACTGGACTTCTTTCTCTTTTATATATTCTGGGAGGCAATGCTGATTCCCATGTTTTTGTTGATAGGGGTATGGGGCGGCCAGAACAGGGTCTATGCCGCTATAAAATTTTTCCTGTTTACGCTGGTTGGAAGTGTGCTCATGCTCGTCGGTATTGTTGTGTTGTACTATACGGGAGGGAAGACACTCGATATCCTTGCCCTCAGCAGCATGCAGTTTCCCTTTCAGCTCCAGTGCTGGCTGTTTCTGGCATTCTTTGCAGCTTTTGCCGTGAAGGTCCCCATGTTTCCGGTCCACACATGGCTTCCTGATGCCCATACAGAGGCGCCTACCGCCGGCAGTGTTATCCTCGCCGGGGTGCTGATTAAAATGGGGGCCTACGGTTTTCTCAGGTTTTCCATGCCCATGCTTCCCGAGGCTACACAGTTCTTTACCGGTCCGGTACTGATACTCTCCGTTATAGCGATTATCTATGGAGCGCTTGTGTGCTTTGCCCAGAAAGATTTCAAGCGCCTTATTGCCTATTCGAGTGTGAGTCATATGGGGTTCGTTACCCTCGGTCTTTTTGCGCTGAATACCCAGGGCGTAGAGGGCGGAATACTTCAGATGTTAAATCATGGCATCATCACCGGCGCCATGTTTTTGATGATCGGAATTATTTATGAAAGGACCCACACGAGGGTAATAGCAGAGTACGGAGGATTTGCCAAACTCGTTCCCTGGTATGCGGGATTTTTTATAATTCTTACCTTTGCCTCAATCGGTCTTCCGGGAACGAACGGGTTTATCGGGGAATTTCTTATTATCTTCGGTGCATTCAAGGCAAAGAAAATCTTTGGTGTCCTTGCCGCTACCGGCATTATTCTCGGAGCGGGCTACATGTTGCGGCTCTATCAGAGGATATTCTTCCAGGATGCAAACCCTGATTATGAAGCATCGGGAAAGCATCCTGTACGGGATTTGGATATGAGAGAAATCATTACGATAATCCCGCTGTTCATCTTTGTTTTCTGGATAGGGTTTTATCCCAATACCTTTTTAGAGTATATGCATGCTTCTGTTGAACACCTGATTCAGCAGATGAATCTCACATCTGTAGCGGGCAATGAAAATATGATAGCAAAATATATTACGGAGATTTTTTAATGGAAATCGAATCGTTTATAAGTCTGGTTGATGTGGGACACTTTATTCCTGAACTGACGATGATATGCGTCGGATTAATACTGCTTCTGCTCGATCTTGTTGTGAAAAAGAAGGAAATCATTGCTGCCGTCGGAATTGTCGGCACACTCGTTGCGCTGTACGGGACGTACAAGCTGTTCGGGTTTTATGAGCCCCATACCGCCTTTGCGGGAATGTTTGTGCTTGACGGATATTCCAATTTTTTCAAGCTGATCTTCTATCTGAATGTAATCCTGACCATCTGCATTTCATTTAAATATATGGAAATTGAAAGGGCGTCATTCGGAGAGTACTATGCCCTGTTAATGTTTGCGACTACAGGAATGATGATCATGGCCTCGGCCGCGGACCTTATTACTCTCTATCTCGGCCTTGAGTTAATGGCACTTTCAACATATATTCTGGTTGGTCTGATAAGAAAAGATCCGCGCTCAAATGAGGCAGCCCTTAAATATTTCTTTCTCGGCGCTTTTTCATCGGCATTTCTGCTCTACGGAATTTCCCTGACCTATGGCCTTACCGGCACCACAAACCTCAGGGAAATTGCTGATGCACTGAATTCACTAAACATCACTGGCAGTCCTATAATTTATCTTGGCCTCATATTCATAATTGTTGCATTTGGTTTTAAAATAGCACTTGTTCCCTTTCATATGTGGGCCCCTGATGTCTATGAGGGTGCTCCGACCTCGGTTACTGCTTTTATGTCTGTGGGCCCGAAAGCCGCAGGGTTTGCGGTCCTCGGGAGGGTATTGTTCGATGCCTTTGCGGCGATGCATGTCCAGTGGGTCAGTATTCTGATACCAATTGCTATCCTTACTATGGCAGTGGGAAGCATTATTGCCCTTGCCCAGACAAACATTAAACGGATGCTCGCATACAGTTCCATTGCCCATGCCGGTTATATGCTTCTTGGAGTTATTGCCGCAACCCCTGAAGGTTTGACGAGCACCGTGAACTATCTCATGATTTATCTATTCATGAACATCGGAGCTTTTGCAATAGTGATAATGCTGCGCAGGGATGGCTTCCGTGGTGAAAACCTGGATGACTATATGGGGCTTTCAAAAAGTCATCCCCTTGCTTCAGCTTTAATGCTGATCTTTATGTTTTCACTTGCCGGAATTCCTCCTACGGCCGGATTTGTCGGAAAATTCTATGTGTTTATGGAAGCAATCAATGCAGGATATGTATATATGGCGATCATAGCAGTTGTATTCAGTGCCAT
>CALZGI010000210.1 GCA_945786855.1 Thermodesulfovibrionia bacterium
AAAAATTCGTCCATCAGCGTGCTCATTGGCGGTGAAACCGGAACCGGAAAAGACGTGCTCGCAAAAGCAATTCATTATTCGAGTCAACGACACCTCAGACCATTTGTAGCAGTTAATTGCGCTGCCATACCTCATGAACTTCTGGAGGCGGAGTTATTCGGTCATGAGAAAGGTTCATTTACCGGCGCGATCGCAAGGAGAATAGGAAAGTTTGAAGAAGCAAACGCAGGAACACTGTTCCTTGATGAAATTGGCGAGTTATCACTGCCATTGCAGGCAAAGTTGTTAAGGGCGATCCAGGAGAAGGAGGTCGAACGGATTGGCGGGAGTAAAAAGATAAAAACAGATTTTCGCCTGATCGCATCAACAAATTGCCAGTTGGATAAAGAGGTTGCGGCAAAAAGATTCAGAGTTGATCTTTACTACCGATTGAATGTTGTGCAGATTAATCTGCCGCCTTTGAGGGAGAGGAGAAAAGATATTCCACTTTTAGTGGCGCATTTTATAGATAAATTTTCAGAGCGGGAAAATAAAGAGGTGACCGAAGTCTCATCGGAGGTGATGAATATATTTCTTGATTATTCATGGCCCGGAAATTTAAGGGAACTGGAGAATGTTATTGAGAGGGCTCTTGTCCTTGCCCGGCAGAGGTGTATTGGTGTCAGAGATATTCCAGATTATTTGATGAAGGACACTGAAAATGATAGTACTGCATGCGAGCATACTGTGAAACCGCTTAAGCAACTGGAACTTGAAACAATAACGCACACGATTAAGGCGTGTAACGGAAATAAGTCCAAAGCCGCAAGGGTACTGGGTATAACCAGAAAGGTGATCTACAGCCGTCTGAAAGAAATAGACCAGCCGTCTGTAAATTAACAGGGTATTACTGTCTCCGGGCGGGATGGCCTCAGCCCCTGCAATCGATTATCATGATACATCATTCCCGTTGGACCTCTCTATTTCTGAAAAGTTCTCCTTTCCAGTCTCCCCCTTTGCCGAAGAGGGGAATACAGACTGCATTATCATTATAGCGTTCATATTTTTAATGCCCCGCCTTGTATGTGTGTCCTGCATTATACCTGCTTCCTAATGGGACAATTATATGCAACGCAGATTAGCCTTTGCTTTTAAGAAGTTATCTGAACAGCCACGTAAGCAGTGCTTCTTTTGGATACACTCATTCGTTTTTCCTCCACAAGCAATGCGGGGGTTTTCCCAATATAGCCTGTTGAATTATTATTGACCATACATTTTAATCGCTTGTGTAAAAGCATATATTTATAAGACGTTGCAGGATATCCACTTCAATAATTACGGATGAACTTTTCATCAGGTATCTGTTTTTTTTCTGTTGGCATTTATATTGCTTTGTAATAAAAAAGTCTTTCAAGGAAAAATCTTTCTGATGGAGTGGGTTCAAACGGAAGCGCCCTGAAGCAAATATGTAAATAGTGTTTGTTGAATCGAGATAATAATGGTAAGGCAGAATGACTCGTTGGTAAGTCTGCCTCTGCACAACAATATGTGAAAATTGAAGGCTGACGATCTGTGCATTCATTCAGAAAAATATTAATAGTAATCAATGATGGTTTTGGAAAGATATGTTCTGCCATATTGAACGAGGAGGGCTTTGATACCATTCTTGCCTCTTCAGTTGAAGAGGCAGTTCAGCATGCTTCAAATGATACTATTTCATTGATTGTGTCTAATTATTCACATGCACAGTCTTTACTGAAATCCCAGTTGTTCTGTGACACACCACAAATAATTCTGACCAATGAATTTAGTAAAGATTTAATGGAAGCCATGCATTTGTTCAAAAATAAAATATGTTTTGTAAAGCCTCTCGATTTTGAGAGGTTCAGATATATCGTAAGTGGAATTATGAACGGCTATGTAAACGTGACAGGAGGCAACATCATTGCGTAAGATCATTTCAATTGTTTTTTTGATTGCCCTTTTTACGGGTTGCAACAGGGACCTGGGCTCGCACCAGCTTTTTGAAAACGGCATGACCTTTCTTGAAAGCGGAAACACCAACGGGGCCATACTGGCTTTTAAGGAAGCGATCAAAAAGGACACGAACTACTTTGAGGCACGGTATCAATTGTCGCGGGCGTACATTTTACAGGAAAAGTTCCCATCAGCCCGGAGTGAACTGGAGAAAGTCCTGCGGCTGAATCCTTCCTTTCATGACGCTCATATATCGATCGCCAAAATATTTATAAACTCCGGGGAAATGGATGACGCCATCAATGAGATCAATATATACTGGGACAAATCACCGGACAAAAATCCTGAGTCATATGAAATAGGCGCTCTTGCCTACGCGTACAAGGAAGACTACGCGAAAGCGGAGGATCTCCTGAATAAGGCGATGGAGATATCACCGGAAAGAGTCTCTGCAAAAATAACGCTGGCGAATGTTCATCGGGCCAACGGGAAAACTTCCGAGGCGGAAAAGGTCATTGAAGAAGCCCTCAAACTGGATGGAAGAAACAAGAAGGCGCTGTATTTACTGGCAAGCCTGAAAATGGAGCAGGAGAAAGCAGACGACGCACTCCATATATACGAAAAGATTGCCCAAATTGATCCCAAGGCTGTAACAGCGCGATATCAGGCAGGGCTGAACTACATTCGACAAAATAAAATTGAAAAAGCCAGGGAAATTGCGGCAGAACTTTCAAGATCTTTTGCCAGGCGTCCCGAAGGGTATTTTCTCATGGGAATAATTCATTACCAGGAGAGAAAGATAGATGACGCGATCATTTCACTCCAGAATTCCGTGAAAAAGGGACCCAGTCCCGGTGCCTTTTATTATTTAGGTCTCTGTCATGTGCTGAAGGGTAAATTTGAACAGGCAACGAGCGCGTTCCAGAAAACGCTTGATATGCGGCCTGATTCGACGCAGGCGCGTTTTCTTCTTGCTGAAACACACCGGAGAAGCGGCAGAATTGAGGCAGCGGAAAGAGAGATACTGAAGGTGCTGGAAAGGGATGAGAACAATGCCCTTGCCCATAATTTTTTAGGGAGCATATATCTCTCACAGGGGAAAGGCGAATTGGCTATGGATGAATTTGACCGGGCGTTGGAACTCAATCCGAAAATGGCCGGGATCCATTTAAAGAAAGGCGCATTTAATTTACTTTCCGGTGATTCAAAGAAAGCTGAAGAAGAATTTATAGATGCTGTTGAACTGTCCCCCGATGTTCTTCACTCAAGAGTTGTGCTTGCCCGGTATTACGTGCTGAAGCGGGACTATGACAATGCTGTCAAAATATTAAAGGAAGGCTTAAGAGATAAACCGAATGACGCAATACTGTTAAACCTGATGGGCATGGCATATGCAGGAAAAAAAGACGCTGCTTCAGCAGTCCGTCATTTTGAAGAGGCGGTAGAAGCCAACCCCAATTTTTTTCTTCCCTACATGAATCTGGCTGTGTATTATGCCGGCAAAGGTGAAAATGAGAAAGCCACAAAAGAATATGAGAAGATTCTTGCAATAGACGGCAATAATACCCGGGCCATGCTCCTGCTTGCAGGGCATATGGAGAGAAACGGGAAAGACAAAGAGGCATTGACCTACTACGGAAAGGCAAAAGAGCAAAAAACAGCAGCGGCTTTTATGGCCCTGGCCAACTACTACAAAAGAAAAAAAGATATAAAAAATGCCCTGACCGTGATGGATGAACTTCTGGACATGGAACCGAAAAATATGAACGCGATGATAATGAAGGGCCATTTATACCGTACCAGCAAGGATTATCAAAAGGCCCTTGCGGCATACAGGCAGCTGGAATCTATTTCTCCTGAAAAGGGAGCGACAGGAATGGCGGGTGTCTATAATGCCATGGGTGACTATGACAGGGCCCTTGAAAAACTGACAACTCTCTTATCCAAACATCCAGAAAGCCCGGAGATACTAAAAGTAGTAATGCGTCTTTATGTAAAGAAAAAAGACGATGTAAAGGCAGAAGAAACTGCGCAAAAGATTATATCTTTAAAGCCGGAAAGTGATGCCGGTCATCTCCTCGTCGCAAAAGTGTATATTGAAGAAAATAAATTGCCGGAGGCAATGAATGAATTGGAGAAGGCAGAGCAGTTAAATCCCGGCAACATGAACACAAAACTCGCATTAGGCAGAACATATGTCTCTCTGAAAGAGTATGAAAAAGCATTGGAGATTTCAGAAAAACTTGAAACATTTGAATCACTCAGCGCACCCGCTTATTCTTTTCAGGCAATTATTTTCGAAATAACGGGGAAGAAAGAGTCTGCGGTGAATAAACATAAAAAGGTCCTGGAACTCTCCCCTGATTTTATTCCTTCCCTGAATAACCTTGCCTATCTTTACGCGGAGGGATACGGCCCGATTGATGAGGCCATAGTGATGGCGCAAAAGGCGAAGGAACTGTCACCCGAAAGTGGAAGCATAACAGACACACTGGGCTGGGTGCTCTATAAAAAGGGCCGCTATGACGATGCAGTTAAATATTTCAGTGAGGCAATCCAGTATCTTCCTGACAATCCCTCAATTCAGTATCATCTGGGCCTTGCCTATTTAAAAAAGGGAATGCCTGTTAAGGCCGGAGAGCACCTCAAAAATGCGGTCCGGCTGGGCAGTAAGGAATCTTTTCCTGAAATTGATGATGCACGCGAGAAACTGAAGGAAATATAACAGTGATATTTCTTAAAAATTCATATGCAGTCAAAGCATTGATATTGATTTTAGGAGACATGATTATTGCTTTTTCCTCTTTCTACGCCGGTGTCTTCATACGGTCCAACATGAATGATATAGCCTTGCAGCAATATAATCCTCTGTTCCCCAAAGGGATACTGTTCATGATTTTTGTCGTATTTATAGGTTTTTTTATGGACCTGTATAATGTTGAAAAAAGAGACGGCAGAAAGGAAGTAATTTCAAAAATATTTATTTCAGGCGCCATTGCCCTATTTATACTGGCTGCCTTTTTTTACTTTATTCCTTCCCTCTTTTTTGGAAGAGGCATGTTATTCCTGTCAATGTGTATCTTGATTTCAGTTCAGTCAATCTGGCATATTGGACATGATTGGATTTTAAAATTACCCGTTGGCGCAAAAAAAGTGCTTATTCTCGGGACAGGTCCTCTGGCCGAGACATTGGGTTCAATCCTTTTCAATAAAAATAATGGCCTTGCATTATTGGGCTACGTAAATTGTATCGGTGAACCGGTCAACATTGCCAATAGCCATATTCTTGGAAACGGGGACAATATTCTTGATATCGCCTTAAGGAAAAGGGTGCAGAAGATCATAGTATCTCTTAATGAAAGGAGGGGCACATTACCGGTGAGGGAGATACTGAACTGCAAATTGCGGGGGATAGACGTTATCGACGGCCCCGCTTTTTATGAACAGTTGACGGGGAAAATGCTTGTTGAAAATTTAAATCCAAGTCATCTGATTTTTGCAGAAGGGTTCAGAATTACTCTGTTCAAGAACTATATCAAGCGGACGCTGGATTTTATTTTTTCAAGTATCGGAATTATAGTAACATTCCCCTTTCTTATTATTTTGCCTGTTGTCATAAAATTGAATACGAAGGGGCCGGCACTTTTAAAACAAACCCGGGTAGGAAAAGGTGAGAAGCTTTTTACACTTTATAAATTCAGGACGATGATTGACGAAGCTGAAAAGGACACAGGGCCCGTCTGGTCTGAGGAAGGAGATTCTCGGATTACGCGCCTCGGAGCGATATTGAGAAAAACACGCCTTGATGAAATTCCCCAGTTGTTCAATGTTCTGCGTGGTGACATGAGTTTTATCGGTCCGCGGCCTGAAAGGCCTTTTTTTGTTGAAAGTTTAAAAAAGCAGATACCCTATTACTCGGAAAGACATTGTGTGAAACCGGGCATTACAGGGTGGGCCCAGGTAAGACATGAATATGAGGATTCTGTGGAAGGCGCTATGGAAAAATTACGATACGATCTTTACTACATAAAATATCAATCAATTTCTCTTGATTTACTCATCATTTTAGATACGATGAAGGTGATTTTTTTCGGCAGAGGAGGGAGATAACATTGAAGAAAATATTATTCTTGCTGATGTTCTTTGTTTTATTTGTCAATAATGTCTTTGCAAAGGATTATGTGATAGGAGATGGTGATTCTCTGGACATATCTGTATGGGGGAATTCCGAATTGAGTCTTTCAGTGGTGGTAAGACCTGACGGAAAAATATCGCTGCCTGCAGTGGGTGAAATAAAAGCATCCGGATTTACACCGGTAGAATTGACAAAGGTCCTTGAAAGGGAGCTTAAAAAAGTGGTCAAGACACCTATTGTTACGATAATCATGAGCGGGATGAATAATTATAGTGTTTTTGTTTTCGGTCAGGGAGTTTCCGCCGGACGACGGACATTGACGAGACAAACAACTCTCCTTGAATTTCTTTGTGAACTTGGCAGTCTGGATGGGGCTGATCTGGATAATTCATATCTCGTGAGAGATAAAAAGATACTGAAGAAAAGTTTTTATGAACTGTTCAATAAAGGGGATTTTAGCCAGGACATTGTTCTTGAATCGAATGATATGCTGTTTTTCCCCGATAATTTTGAGCGGAAAATAACAATTGTCGGTGAAATAGGCAATCCGAGCACCATTCCATACAGAGAAGGACTTACTATTCTTGATGTTATACTGTCTGCCGGAGGATTTACAGAATTCGCGAAAGAAAATGACGTCCAAATATTAAGAAAAGCAGAGAATGATGTGAAAGAAGTTGAAAAAGTAAAGGTGAAGGATTTAATGAAAGGTGAACTGGAGCACAATTTAAAAATTATGCCCGGCGATTTCATAATTGTAAAAGAGAGTCTGTTTTAAAGCATGACAATGAACAAAACCGGAGAGGGAACACGTATGGAGGATATTGGTAAGCTGGAATTGAAAAAATACTGGCAGATAATCCAGGGCCGGAAGTATGTTTTTATTGTCACATTTATGGTTGTCCTGTCGGTAATTGTATGGGGCAGTTTCTTTGTTCCAAAGCGGTACAAAGCGGACAGTACGGTTTTTATCGAGAGGCATATTATAATGAATCTTATGAGGGGTATGGTCAGAACCCCTTCAATCAACAACAAATTGAAGGTTCTTACATATTCCATGAACAGCAGAGAAATGTTGATGAAGGTCATCAGGTCTCTTGACCTTGATGTCACAGTAAAGGACCAGGAAGATATTGAACGACTGATCAGTGATTTCAGAAAGAATACAGAGATCAATGTGAAGAGAGGTGATCTTTTCACCGTATCCTACACGGGTAGTGACCCCAAGTTAGTGAAAGACTACGTCAATAGTCTGGTAAGTATTTATGTTGAAGAAAATACTCGTGCCGATAGAAGAGAGACGTCTTCGGCCAGTCAATTTTTGACGAATCAAATTGCTCATTATAAGAAAAAACTGGATGAATCAGAGAACAGAGTGTCTGCATTCAGGATTGAGAATGAACTTTACTATGCGTCAGACGAAAGAACGTTAGTCACCGGTATAAAGAGTTTTACCGAAGAACTGAGTAAAACAAGAATGCAAATAAATGAATACGATGCAAAGATTAAAAAAATAGAGGCCCAGATCTCAGGGGAAGAGCCCCTTACGCTGGCCTTTATTGATAGTGAACAGAGTGAAAGCAGCGATCTTTCAATGCGGCTTAAAAGACTTGAGAGATCACTTCCAATGTTATTGACACAATATGAACCAAGTTATCCTGAAGTTATCAGAGTGAAAGCCGAGATTAGAGGGATAAAAAAACAATTGAATTCTGAGAAAGAAAGTGATATTGCGAGAGAGTTGGCTCAGAATGATCTGAGTCTGGGCACAAGCGTTATGAACCCCGTATATCAGAAACTCAGAGAGGACCGGTTAATGCTGGAATCAGATATAGATTCATTGAAAGCGAAAGAATTAAACTTGACCGCGCGAATAAGAAAAAGCGAGTCTGAGTTGAAAAACATGCCGCAAGAGCAAAAAAAGCTGTCAGAACTGATACGGGAAAAGCAGTCAAATCAGCAGATATATGAGAATCTCCTTGCACGATTGGGAAAAGCAGAGGTATCAGAGCAAATGGAGCTTGAGGACAAGGGAAGCACATTCAGAATAGTAGATCCTGCAGTTTTACCGGCAAAGCCAGTAAGTCCTGATAGAGTCAATTACATCCTGATCGGTATTGCTGCAGGTATTCTTGCCGCATTTGGATTAACGCTGTTACTTGAATATTTTGACCATTCCATTAAGGATGTTGACTCAATCAGATCAAATTGGAATGTTCCGGTATATGCTGTAATTCCCTTAATTATTACAGAAGAGGACATCATGAAGAGCAAGATCACTGAAAAAAGAGTATATGCCGTCTCTCTACTCTATATGACCATTATAGGAGGACTGTTTATAAAAGAATTTGTAAATAAATACCTGGGATGAGGTGAAAATAAAATAGTGGAGACAATTACATGAGCAAAATTGTAGAAGCATTGGAAAAGGCCACTAAACGGAGAGAGGGTGTAAATAAAAAAAGTGACGACAAAAAAAGAAGTCCTAAAGATGTCAAGCTGTCCAAAGTCAATAACCACCATCTTGTTACTATTAATGAGCCGAATTCGCCTGTTTCTGAAGAGTATCGAAGACTGAAGTCTATGGTGATCAGAGATACAAAAAAGGACTTTTTAAACACAATTATGGTTACAAGCGCATTAGATGCTGAGGGTAAAACTCTGACGTCAATTAACCTCGCTGCTATGTTAGCGCAGGAATTAGATCATTCGATCCTCCTTATTGACGCGGACATGAGAAAACCCATGATACATAATTACCTTGGCATTGACGTTGAATATGGACTTTCTGACTGTTTGAGGGAAGGCATTGATATTTCAGACGGTTTAATCAAGACGGGGATAGAAAATCTTCTTCTGCTGCCGGCAGGAAAACCTGTGAGCAACCCCGTGGAACTTCTCTCTTCAGAAAAGATGAAGTCCCTTTTAAAAGAAGTCAAGCACAGGTATTCGGACAGATATGTCATTATTGATACTCCCCCTCTCCTGCCTTTTGCTGACGCACTTGTCCTGGGTGCGTTTACAGACGCTGTGCTTTTTGTTATCAAAGAGGGACGGGCACAGAAAAAAATGATAGATAATGCCCTGAATCTCATTCAGGACTTAAAGATTCTTGGAGTTGTTTTCAATGCTGTAAGGCAAGAGAACCTTGATGGGCACTATTACTCCTATTATGGAAGATATAACAGGTATTCATATCAAAGCAATGAGGCGAGATGAAGAAAAGTATTTATATTTGCTTTGCAACCGTAATTCTGTTATCAGCTTCGATCAGTTCATTTGCGAAATTCAGCATATCTCCAAGTGTCGGGATTAAGGAAACATACACTGACAACCTGTTCCTTAGTGAAACTGATCGGGAAGACGATCTTATCACAACGATTAACCCCGCTGTCTCGCTGACCTATTCCCCCTTCAGCAGCCTGGATCTCAGTCTCAATTACGGTCTGAATTTCAGGTTTTACATAAATAACAATGAGTTGAATGATACCAGTCTGAGCGAGACGCAAAACGTGCGTTTCACGACACAGTTCAGGCCCTTCAATCGGGTCTTTATTGATGTCTCCGATGTCTATCAGAGAGTACCCGTTGACGAGAGAGAAAACTTTGTCATTGATAATCCCGTTGAAAATATGACTGACAGTAATGTCTTCAGAATTTCCCCCTATGTAAAGATTCCTATTACCTCAACAGTAACAACTCAGTTTGGCTATAGTTACCGAAACGTGTGGTACGATGAGGAACAGAGCAATAATTCGGAAGGTCATAGTGCGTTTTTCACGCTTTCGAAACAGTTCCCGTTCCTCTTAACCTCATCAGTGAATTATGATTATCTTATCCAGGAGCCTGAAAACAGCAGTGACTATGAAAGACACCAGTGGTCCGTGGATGCACGTTATCAAGTGAGCGAAAACCTGCTCGTGTGGGCTCAGGGAGGGATAGCATATTTTGATTTCGAAGGTTCGAGTTCCAGTGCGGTCGTAGCCGATTCTTTGACGGGGATACCTGTTCGTGCTGTAGCAATTCAGGAAGAAAATACAGAAGAAGAACCCTTCTGGAGTGCAGGGGCGGACTATCATATGAAGATGCTTGGCGGAAGTGATGTCGGAGTCAGCTACAGCGAGTCTTTCACTGATCCCGCAACGTCTGAAGAGATCTGGCGGGAGGATATCAAAGGGTATATCGCCCTCTATTCCATAGAGACCCAGGAACGGACCATACTGGATTACATCCCGACCGGTGAGTATGTGTATGCCGGCACCTCGACCACAACGGGTGTTCAGAAAGTGAAAAGAGCCGATATGTATGTCACCGCAGGAACTGATTTCAGAGTTACGATCAATCCCTTTTACAGCGTGAATGAAACAGTTGAGGAAACGAATTATGTACGAGCAGTGCCCGGTGAAATTTTAAACTCTAAACGAGAGGATACAATCAAAGGTGTCACGGTCAGTATAGCGAAGCCGATGAATATTTTTGGCAGAGTTTCGACGTTGACAGCTGACGGTACCTATCAGAGAGAGAGGTTCGAGGAAGAGAACCTCATCGGCGTCGAAAAAAATGAAAGATATGCTGTGGGATTCGGAATTTCATACCAGGTAAGCCGGAGTATCAGTACGAGCGCCGGCTACAGGTATAGCAAGAAAGATTCTAATTTCGAGGGGAACAGTTTCTATAGCAATTTAGCCTGGATTCAGGCAAGAATTACCTTTTGAGTAAACTATGTACGAGAGGCATTTTTCATTAAAATATAAACCCTTTGAGCTGGTTCCCAATCCAGACTTCCTCTTCCTGAGCGGGACACATAAAAAAGCTATTACATGCCTTGACCATATTATCAGGGAAAAAATCGGTTTTATTCTCCTGACCGGCGATATAGGATCGGGCAAGACAACGATTATTCGCAACTTCATTAAAAACTTGAACGGGTCAGTAAACCTTTCGACAGTGAATAACACAAAGGTTTCTGCAGATCTGCTGTTGTCAATGATCAATCAGGATTTTGGAATCGATGTGGAGGGGAAAACCAAAGACAGGCTGCTGAGCGATCTGAATGAATTTCTCATTGATCAATATGCAAAGATGATTCAGCCTGTTCTGTTAATTGATGAGGCACAGAATCTCACTCCTTCCATGCTCGAGG
>CALZGI010000211.1 GCA_945786855.1 Thermodesulfovibrionia bacterium
CCATTATCGCGGCCGCCAGCAGCGGAAACATGATTTCGTGATGTCCCGTCAGGGCATAGGACTTCCCCCCTGAAAGGACGGGCCTTCTCAAAACATTCTCCCTGCACCGGTAATGCTGGATAAAATCCATATTGACAGTCGTGAAACTGTTCACCTTGTGTTTAAGGTTCCTCGTTACTGCGACTGCCTTGAGAAACACTTCAGGCATGATCACTGCCGAACCGAGATTGATGTAAACGCCATCCCTGAGATCTGAAACTACAGATGAAAAGAGTTTAAAATCCCTCAGGCTCCCTTCACCAAGCGCCTTTCCATCGGCTTCAGGGTTCATGTGGATAATGTCGGTGCCTATGGCAACATGAACGCTTGCAGGCAGGTTCATGTCCGCAGCGTTTGCCAGTATGCTGAGCTGTTTATTCAAAGCCCTGCTTTTTAAAATATACTCCCCCACTGCTTGCCCGATGCCAGACCCTTTCCTTACGCCATTTTTAATCGCTCTGTTCAGGTTTTTCCCTGTCTCCTCGGCCATCCCGAAGGTTCCCCTGCAGAGTTCTACATCAACGTCCTCCGAGGTATGCCCCATAAGGCTGAGCTCAAAATCATGAACAATGCATGCACCGTTCATTGCCACGGCAGTAATCACGTTTTTTTTCATGAGGTGAATAATGATCGGCGAAAGGCCGACTTTAATGGGATGGGCGCCCATACCGAGGATGACCGGCCGGTCTTTTTTCCTCGCTTTGACGACAGCGCTGACGACTGATTTAAAATCCCGTGCAGCGAGTACGTCCGGCAGAGAGTTGAGGAATTCCTTGTAACTGCCGCCCTGAAAGGGCTTCCCCACCTCATCGCGTTCGACTTTGCTCTTCCTCGACTGTAACGTGCACGTCTTTACTTTTCTGAATGATATGGGTTTGTATTTTTTCGGCACATCAAAAATATAACGTGCAGGCGATGAATAGTCAAGGAAGAAAAGGTATGCTTGTAAATGCCCCATCGACATGAGGCATAATAAATGGAAGGCCTCACTCAAAATTAAATATACGGATAAACAAAAATGAGTGGATCACTATCCCATGAATATATAAATGACTTTCTTTTCTTTGTCCTGAAAAGTGACAACGAAAACAGTACTACACTTCACTACTCGTCAGGGGTAAACGTAGACCGCTTCCTCCCGATCACGAAAGGACGCCATCGCCCGATGTCAAACCCTGCCATCCGGGGACTTCAACTGGTCAATCTCGGAGTCAGGGCACTGGCCCTTGCAGGGGGGGCAACTCCTAAGGCACTTCGGGGAAGCAACAGTTCAGGGATCATCCCCGCAAAGGGCTACTGGGTTACAGAACAGCTGCTCATAGAAGGGGCTCCTCAATCATTGCCGGAAGAAGTCATTCATTATGCTGCGACCGAGCTCCTGAAAAAAATCGACAGAGCTATTGTGCTGGGAGCAGCATTGCCTGATAAACTGTTGAATCCCCGTGATCTGCAGCTTTATCTTGAAGAACTGTGCAGGGAATATGGAGGATAGATGAAGAAAACAGTTGATCCCGGAACTTTTAATCTTCCCCCGAAGACAGTTATCGAGGAGGTTTCCAGAAATCACTTTGCCATTGTTATCTCCAGGAAAAGCCGCATTATTATGGCCGACGGAAAGAAACTCCTCGAAAAGGCAGAGACGATCAGAAAAGTGCGGCCTCATGCCAGACTAAGTGTTAAAATAGTCTCTGCTCCCCTCTGCAGCAAAACAAAGACGTTCCTTGAGGATCACAATATTGGCATTCTTTAATGTAGGGGCGAGGCGCTGCCTCGCCCCCGAAATACATGATGCGTGACCACTACCAGAAAAGGGCGACCCAACTGGTCGCCCCTACACAATGATAACCAATAATTAAACATGCTGCACATCAACTCATGAATTGCTCTGATAATTTTTGTATAATCAATCCATGCCAACTCTCTACCTTATAGACGGGAATTCATATCTGTATCGTGCCTTCTACGCAATCAGAAATCTTTCAGCTTCAGACGGTACACCCACAAACGCCATCTACGGATTTACGAACATGATCCTCAAGATCCTGAGAGAAAAAAAACCTGATTATTTTGGCGTAGTATTTGATTCTCCCGGCCCCACTCACCGACACGAAGCCTATGAAGAATACAAGGCCCACAGGCCGGGGATGCCCGATGATTTGAAACCCCAGGTTCCTGTTATTAAAGAAATAATACATGCTTTTAATATTCAGACAATCGAAAAGCCGGGTTTTGAAGCCGATGACATCATGGCCCGTATTGCCAGAGAAGCTGAGTCCGAAGGAATAAATGTGTATATTGTCACAGGCGACAAAGACATGTGTCAGGCGGTCAGTCCGAAAATCAGGCTCTATGACACCATGAAGGAAAAAGTAACAGAAGAACAGGATGTGAGAGAAAAATTCGGAGTAGGCCCTTCACAGTTCCCTGAAGTGATTGCTCTTATGGGTGATGCATCGGACAACATTCCCGGGGCGCCGGGGATCGGGGAAAAGACCGCGGTCAAACTCCTGAAGGAATTCGGAAATCTCGAGAGCATCATAGA
>CALZGI010000212.1 GCA_945786855.1 Thermodesulfovibrionia bacterium
CGTAGTGCAGCGTATGGGTCAGAATATGTACATTCGCATCTGCCCAGTCAACCAGCCTGCCGTCCATCCATATCTTTTTTGTTTCATTCACCATTATGCCTCCCGAAAGTGTAAAAGAAATAAGAATGATACAGTTTTACATGAAATGAAAAGAACTGTCAATAAATGTACGTCTAGGCCCACCCGTCTTTTCCAATAAGAGGGACGAAAACACAGCCGGTTGACATCAATTTATCCATTCCCGAGGTTGTCTTCCTGGCCTGATAAAGGACCTGAGAATGTCTGCTTCCCACAGGAATAACAAGTCTGCCGCCCATCTTTAGTTGTACAGCATAGTCACAAGGGATTTCAGGGGCCCCCGCGGTGACGATAATCCCGTCGTAGGGCGCGTGCTGCTCCAGCCCGAGTGTTCCGTCAGAAACAATGACATGAATGTTCTGATAATGAAGATCTGTCAGGCGTCTTTCAGCTCTTGATGCAAGCCCCTGAAGACGCTCAACAGTGTATACCTCAGCAGCAAGAAGTGAGAGGACAGCCGACTGATAACCGGAACCTGTACCTACTTCAAGGACTGTTTCATCACCTCTGAGTTCCAGCAGTTCTGTCATGAGAGCAACCATATAGGGCTGGGATATTGTCTGCCCTTCACAGGTGGGAAGGGCACAGTCATCATATGCCTTATCCTTTAGATCTGCATCAACAAACAGGTGTCTCTCCACACGAGCCATTGCGCCAAGGACCCGCTCATCCTTGATACCCCGGGCCCTCAGTTGATTTTCCACCATTGCAGAGCGCTGTTGTTCGTAGGACATAACAAAAAAAAGGCTAGAGGCTATGGGCGAGGGGCGAGAGGGAACAAAGAATAAGAATTAAAGTACAGATTTTTTTCGGAACCCATAGCCTCTTGCCCATAGCCTCTAGCCTTTCCTTTTTAAAATCTCCCGTGCGGCAATTATACCAGATGCAGAAGCCTGAATAAGACCCCGGCTCACACCCGCACCGTCTCCTATAGCAAAGAGGTTCTCAATTTCTGTCTCCAGGTTGTTGTCAAGCTGAAGCTGCCTCGAATAAAACTTGACTTCAATCCCGTAAAGAAGAGTGTGAGGACTGTTTACTCCCGGAGCGATTGTATCCATAGCTTCGAACATTTCAAGGATATTTGCTATGTATCGATGGGGCAAGGCAAAGCTTAAATCACCCGGCACTGCATCAGCCAGGGTCGGCCTGACAAGCCCCCTGGCGATTCGTTCCGGATTAGACCTTTGCCCGTCCTGAAGGTCTCCCAGTCTCTGAAGGATAACGCCGTGGCCCAGCAGATTGGCAAGTCTCGCAATATACCTTCCGTATAAATGGGGTTCATCGAAAGGTTCCGTAAAGTGAGTACTGACAAGAAGGGCAAAATTCGTGTTTTCCGTCTTCTTATTCGAATAGCTGTGGCCGTTCACGATCCAGACACCTTTCACATATTCCTTGACAACTTCACCGTAGGGATTGACACAGAAAGTTCTGATTCTGTCATTAAACTTTCTTGTGTGATAGATCAGCTTCGGTTCATATACAACTTTCGTGAGCGGCTCAAGGACCTTTGCCGGAAGTTCAACCCTTACCCCGATGTCCACAGGATTTTTCAATAATGACAATCCTAATGTCTTTGCCTGTCTCTCGAGCCAGAGGGCCCCTTCCCTACCGGGTGCCGCGACTACAAAGTCAGCATGGAAAGAATCTCCATTCCCTGCGTCAACTCCCACAGCCTTGCCATTCTCAACAAGTATCTTTTTGACATTCCGAGAAAACAGTATGTCAACTTTAGAATTGAGTTCCGCTTTCATTCTCTTTAAAACTTCGGGACAGCGGTCAGTTCCTATATGTCTTATTCTGGATGGTATGAGGGTTAAGTTATTTTTTCCTGCCGATTCTTTCAGTTCGCCTACCTTGCCTTCGTCGTCGCCATACACAGATGAAGGAGCACCATAATGAATGTACATGCTGTCAGCATAATCAATCAGACCCTGAAGTTCGCTATCATCGATATACCGTGAAAGATTCCCCCCGATCTCCTTTGAAAGGCTGAGCTTGCCGTCACTGAAAGCCCCTGCGCCGCCCCACCCGCACAGCAGGCCGCATTCGGGACAGGCACTGCACGCTTCCTCTCTTACAGCGGAAGGACACAGTCTCTCCTCAATGTCCAGGCCCTTTTCAATAATTAATATCCTGCTGTTCCTGCCGGTAGACAGAAGCTCAAGGGCAGCAAATATTCCGGACGGCCCTGCTCCAATAATGATTACATCGTAATTTTTCATAACTAAAAAAGAGGGGTCCAGGAGCCAAGGGGCCAAGGGGTCGAGTGAAACGAATACAAAAACTTTATTTTTTGGAACTTCATAAGATTAATATTCAAAGTGTTATTTTGTGTCTTCCCTTGGCCCCTCGAAACCTTGACCCCCGGACCCCTGTTTTTTTATATTTCCCAGTTCTCTTGCAGGTATTTCAGCGCTTCATAGTTTGTCAAATCCAGGTGAACGGGTGTCACCGAAATATATTCATTCTGAATGGCATCAAAATCTGTATTGTCTCCTGATTCCCACCGCGGCACTCCTCCGCCGATCCAGTAAACATCCCGTCCACGGGGATCATGGTGTTTATGGATCCCGTTATCGTAAACCATTTTTCCCTGTCTCGTAATCTTGATTCCCTTCGCCTTATTGCTAAAAGGCACATTCACATTCAGCAATGTATCGTCGGGAAGTCCCTTTTCAAGGACCCTCTCTGTCAGCTCCCTGGCAACCAATGCAGCACTCTGAAACTTTGACTCTGCATCGAAGAAGTCACTGCCGCCCTGATAATCTCTTACCAGGGAAACAGCTATCGACGGTACGCCGAGAAGTGTCCCTTCAATTGCAGCGGCAACGGTTCCCGAGTAGGTAATGTCATCACCAAGGTTCCCTCCGTTATTGATGCCCGAGACTATTATGTCAGGTTTAACGGGAAGCAGTTTTTTCACGGCTAAAATAATACAGTCCGTAGGTGTTCCGTTTACAAAATAGGTGTTCTTTCCCGTCATCTCAAACCTCAACGGTCTGTGTAACGTCAGTGCATGCGCGACTGCACTCTGCTCCCCCTCGGGAGCGACCACATACACTTCACCGAGAGACTTCAGTGTTTTTGCCAGAATTTTTATCCCGGGCGAGGAAATCCCGTCATCGTTTGAAACCAGGATTGTAGGCATGGTTATATTTTAACAGAAGCCGGTATGTTAAAACATTAATAACCCCTCAGAAGAGACCCTTCAATAAAAAAAGAGAGCCATTGATTCTGCGGGGCACTTTCAATGTGAAAACCAACTCATTCACATCTCGGACATGGTGCGCTCCATGCCAAACAGCTGATCAGGGTACCAGAAGGACCGGCAGTTCCGATTCCTTCGTGACCTGATAAGAAAGACTTCTGTCAAGAATATTGCTGAGGAAGCGGTCTTCGGAAGTATTCCCTATGACAATCATGCTGGCCTTCCTTTCACGGGATACCCGGAGTATCTCGTCCAGCATTCCTCCCGCCCCGACGTGGGTCTCCGCCTCAACGCCACCGACCCTGAGCTGACTGCAGTAATCATCGAGTTTCCCGTTAATTTCATCCTGAAAAGAAGCCATTTCAGCATCATTCAACTTTTCGACGGTCTTTTCATCAATGTTATAAAAGACCATCACTTTATTGATTACATCCTTCAAGGAGATTAATAATTCTATGGCCCTCTTTGACCGGTCTGTCCAGTCAGCGGCAAAGAAGGGAGTTTCAAAAGGGAGCTTGTTTACCTTTGTAAGAGTGGCGTCCTCCCAGTCAAACTCGACCATATACTTGCTCACAAAGGTCGGGTATTTACTGCGGGTAAGAACTGAGTGCGTATGAGAACCGATAAAGGATGATACTATTTCGACCCTTCTTTTCCTTCCCACGACCAGTAAATCTATTCTCTCTTTCTCTGCCGTTTTGAGAATTTCATGGACCGGGTCTCCAACGCTGACAATGACCTTGCTGCCGATCCCTCTCTCTTCAAGAGATTTTTGCCAGTCCTCAAATCTGATTTCCGCCTCTTCCCTCAGTTTATGCTCTTCATCCTTGAGGTAGCCTCCGAAGGGAACAAACCCTACATCGTCTCTCGATATGACATGACACAGAACCACTTCATCCAGACCTGCATTTTTCAGCGGAAAAAGAGCTTCAAGGGACTCGTAGGCAAGCTCCCTGAATTTTGTCGGGAACAATATTTTTTTTATAACCATATACCTTCCTCTCAAAGATAAAAAACAAATGTTATCAGTATAAATATCGGCACCAGCACAGGTATTGAATATTTTATCATGTATCCGAAGAAACTCGGCATCGGGGTCCCCGTTTCCTCAGCAATTGAACGGACCATAAAGTTCGGGGCGTTTCCAATATATGTAATGGCACCAAAAAAAACAGCCGCCGCAGATATGGCTTTCAAGAAAATCTCATTGTTTGTAATCAGCAGCGATACCGCCTCCCGGTCGCCGGTCCCCGCATAAAACTTTCCGAGAAGGCTGCTCAGGAATGTCAGATAGGTAGGCGCATTGTCAAGAAAGCTGGACAATGTCCCCGTTACCCAGAAATAGTGATAGGGTTCTTTTACTGTGTCTATTAAAATAGAAAGTTCGCCCTTTGCTCCCGCCTGGAGTATTTTCAGACAGGGCATCATGGTCATAAATATGCCGACAAACAAAATGGCAACTTCCTGCATCGGAAACCAGGTAAATTCATTATCCTCACGAATTTCCGTTTTCGTCGTAACCATGGAAAGAAGAGCCATCCCTATCAGGACACCGTCTCTCACCAGGGCCTGGACCGGAAGATGAACACCGAATATATCCATCTCGCCCCACTGAGCAACACCGCTCATTAATACGGCACCAATAATGCCGGCCAGGAACAGCAGGTTATGAAGCCCATCGACCCTCAATGGCACTTTTTCCTTTCTGTACGCTGATTTCATACCCTCTTTGTTATAAAAAAAGCGGTCAATAAAAAAATACATGACAAGCAGAACAGACACGACAAGGACCATCTGTGGAAGCAGTTGAAAGGTCCAGAAAAAAGGGACACCCCTCAGAAAACCGAGAAAGAGCGGCGGATCACCCAGGGGAGTGAGAGAGCCCCCCACATTTGCGACCAGAAAAATAAAGAAGACAACCATGAATGTCCTGTTCTTCCGTTGGCTGTTCGCCCGCAAAAAGGGCCGGATGAGCAGCATGGAAGCACCGGTTGTCCCCATCCATGAGGCAAGGACTGACCCTATAAGCAGAATAATTGTGTTTACAAGCGGAGTACCCGCAAGGGTCCCCCTGAGGAGAATATTGCCCGACACCGTATAGAGGGCAACTAAAATTATAATAAAAGGGAGGTAGTCGGCCAGGAGTATGTGAAGAAATTCATGGAGTGCCTCTCCCTTATAGATCAGGAGAAAGGGGACCAATACAACCAGTGACCAGAAAAGCGAGACTTTGCCGAAATGATGATGCCAGAACCTGGGGGCAAACAGCGGGAACAGGGCAATGGAAAGGAGCATTCCAACAAAGGGGGTCGCGCTCCATAACGGAAGTATTTCACCAAGGTCCATCGGCAGATGCTCCTTCAGCATCATATTACCACAAAGTGCCCTTAAATATTATTTACAAACAGGCGTATATTTTCCCACAGTATCTCATCAACAATCAACAGGGCTCAATTGTATAAAAAGATATTTACATTCAACTGGAATCAATCTCCGCTCGCCGGTTATACGCTGCTGTCTGCATATTTTATTTCCAAATTTGGTTATAATCACACCTTTATTTGAGCAGCAATCTTGATATAATAATCCTGGAGGCTCCATATAGTATGACGATGATCGATCGGAACAAGGGCGATTTCAAAAACACTCTCCTCATAGTAATCGGCACTGTATTTTTCTTCTGGCTACTGGAATCAGCCGTTGAAATATATATCATTCATCCTGAATCAAAACTTGCCGATATTCTTTTACCCCATGATATTCACGAACTGTGGATGCGATCTTTAACGCTCTTTCTTGCCATTTTCTCTGTAATCCTGTTCAAAACACTTTCGAAGCACCGGAAGATGGAAAAATTACTGGAACAGTCTGAAGACAGTTACCGGAGAAACTTTATCCTGCAAAAAACAATCTCCAGCATACTGGAGCAGACAGGAGAAGGAGATTCTGTCGAATCAAGAATGAACAAGATCCTGGATATAATTCTCAGCAGTCCACTTTTTGATTCACAGAGCAAGGGCTGTATTTTTATCTGTGACAAAAAGAATAACAAGCTGGTGTTGAAAGCCCATAAAGGGATGCCAAACGCTCTGGCTGCGTCGTGCTCCTTAATCGATATTGGACATTGTCTTTGCGGCCTGGCTGCTGAAAAGCGGGAAATTATATTTTCTGACCACACCGATGACCGGCATCAAAATCACTACCGTGATATGAAGCCCCACAGCCAATACTGTGTTCCAGTCCTTTCACGTGACGCAGTCTGCGGTGTTTTAACTTTTTACGTTCAAACCGGGCACATACGACGACGTGAGGATGAACACCTCCTCCGCTCAATAGCGAGTGCTATAGCAGTGATCATTAATCAACAGGAGGCTGAAGTTTCGCTGAGAGAAAGCGAATTAAAATTCAGGTCACTCTTCAACCAGGCCGTTGACAGCATCTTTCTTTTTTCCCCTTCCAATGATGATCTTATTATACAAGACGTAAACGAAGCCGCATGCTTAATTCACGGCTTTACACGGGAAGAGCTCATGGATAAATCAATAACGGTACTTGACGACGAGGAGACAATAGATCGTTTGCCCGAGAGAGTGCGCCGCTTAATGAACGGAACCCCTCTCAGTGTCGAAGCTACCCATGTACGGAAAGACGGGTCCAAATTTCCGGTAGAAATATCCGCCCAACGTATCGAGATCGGGGGAAAGCCCTATATTTTTGCTATAGACCGGGACATTACGGAACGGAAAAAGACAGGGAAGGAAATGCAGGAAAATGCAGAACGTCTGCAACTTGCATTGATGGCTTCTAATCAGGGTCTTTATGACCTGGACCTTCAGACCGGAGATGCCATTGTCAGCCCCGAATATTCCCTGATGCTTGGCTATGAGCCGGCAGAATTTTCAGAGACAAATCAAAAATGGAGAGAACGGCTCCACCCTGATGACCGGGAGAGGGTAGCTTCGTTATATCGTTCATACATTGCCGGCAAAACTGACGTGTATGAAGTCGAATTCAGGCAGAAGACAAAATCGGGGGACTGGAAATGGATACTCTCCCTCGGGAAAATCGTTGAATGGGACGGTGAAGGCAACCCTCAGCGTATGCTCGGGACACATACAGATATAACTGAGAGAAAACAGTCAGAGGAAGAACTCAGGGAAAGAATGAAACTCGCTGAACTCAGTGCAGACATCGGCCGCGCCCTCACAGCAGGAGTCACCACACAGGCAATGTTGCAGGGCTGCTCCGATGCCCTTGTGAAACATCTCGATGCCTTGTTCGCGCGTATCTGGATCTATGACAGGAAAGAGGATTTATTAAAGCTTCAGGGAAGCTCCGGACTGTATACCCACCTTGACGGTACACACAGCAGAATACCCTATGGACAATTCAAAATAGGGATGATAGCAAAAGATAGAGTGTCCCATCTGACAAACAATGTAGAAGAAGACCCGCTCATCTCTGATCAGGAGTGGGTGAAAAGAGAAAATATTCAGGCCTTTGCCGGCCATCCTCTTGTCCTGGAAAACAAACTGCTGGGAGTAATGGGATTATTTTCCCGCAATGTATTTACAGAACTCACCCTTACCGGCTTGAAATCCGTTGCTGACATCATTGCTCTTGGAATTGATCAGAAACGTGCGGAAGAGCAGGTAATACTCGCGAAAGAAGAGTGGGAGAACACATTTGATATCATTCCCGACCTCATTGCCGTTATTGACAACAATTACCGGATCCTGCGGGCCAACAGGGCCATGGCAGACACTCTGGGCATGGAGAGAAAAGACCTTGTCGGAAAAACATGTTATACAGTAATCCACGGCACTGAGAGCCCGCCTGATTACTGCCCTCATCATGAATGTATATCGGGCGGGAAAGAATGTGTAAAAGAAATATTTGAAGAAAACATCAATGGTCATTTTATTTTGAGCGCCAACCCCGTTTTTGATCACGAGGGCAGGATTATCGGCACAGTCCAGGTTGCACGCAATATCAGCAAGCGCAAGGAAATGGAGCAGAAACTTGAAGAGGCAGCAATTACCGATGATCTTACGGGCCTTTTTAACAGGAGGGGATTCTTCGCCCTTGGAGACCAGCAGTGCAAAGTCGCTGACCGCACAGGGAGACGGCTTTCACTCCTCTACCTGGATCTTGATGGATTCAAAAATATTAATGATGAACTGGGTCACAAGACCGGAGATGAGGCCCTCATTGACACAGCAAATGTTCTCAGAAAGACGTTCAGGGATGCAGACATAATTGCGCGCCTCGGCGGTGACGAATTTGTGGTCCTTCTTACAGAGCCATCGAGATCAGATATGGAGTCAATAGTCATTGAGCATCTCCAAAACAATCTGGACATGCTCAATAGACAGCCTGGCCGTATCTATGAATTACTAGTCAGCATAGGAGTTGCAAATTATGCTCCTGAGCACAAGTGTTCTTTGAGCGATCTTTTAAATGAAGCGGACAGATTGATGTATAAAGACAAGAAAAGCCATAAACTGAGAAAACATATAGAGCCTCTTATGCAGGAAGAAAATATCCCAAGGCGCGTGTACAAAAGATTCAGGGCCGGTGATGACTGCTGGGCAGAACTGGACATTTCCGGCAGGGTCAGGATAAAAAATCTGAGCCTGGGCGGCGCCTGTCTGCAGACCCTGAAGCTTCTTGAGATAGACCATATGTACACAATAAAATTAATCCCCCGGGAGCATGAAGAAATAATGCTCACAGGAATCGTCACATGGTCATCTTCATCAGTGCCGGCAGATGACAGAGAAGTGAACCTTCCCTATGAGGCAGGTTTAAAATTCATTGAACTGAGCAACCGCATAAAGAGCTCACTGAAGGAATACACAGACACTTTCAGCAACTGAAGCACCCAACAAATAACTGCAGATGATCAAAGCAATAATTTTCGATTTCGGCAATGTCATATACAAATTCAACAATGATCTGTTTATCGAAAAGCTATCCTCATATTCAGAAAAAACGTTTCATGAACTGAATGAACTCCTCTATGGGTCAGTCTTACCGGAACAATATGAAACAGGGCTTATTTCCTCGGAGCATTTTTTCAATGACGTAAAAAAATTGTGTAATCTTCAAATATCTGTTTCTTCTTTCAAGAACGCATTTATCAACATATTCACTCCTGTGCAAGAGACGCTCGACATCATAGATGAGTTAAAGCCCCGTTACAGACTCGGGCTTCTGTCCAACACAAATGAATGGCACTTTCACTATGTAATAAAAAAATGCGAGATCTATAACTGCTTCGAGGCGGTTAGCCTCTCATATATAGTCAGGGAGATGAAGCCGGGTTCCGGAATATACCTCCATGCCCTGAAAAAACTGAAACTGCGGCCCGAAGAGTGTGTGTATGTTGATGATATCAAAGAATATGCTGAAGCCGCCCGCCGAATAGGTATCCAGGGGGTCCATTACAGGTCTCATGGGCAGTTGGTCGATGAATTGAAAAGGCTCGGAATTGCCCTCTGATCCTTCCATGTCTTTAACCCTCTCAGTTGACCTGTCTGCAGAGCTTCGGGAATTCCCACTGCCAATAATGACAGGAACCATGTCATTCTGACACAATCAGTTCTCTTGACTTCACGCTAACACTCTCAATTAACAACATATATTTACTGGCATTTATATTGCCTCTCCTTGGAGAGAAGTTCTGCTCAGTTCAGAATACAATAACATCCCGGGGAGGGGCTATATGGAGAGGAGGGCCTGTGAACGGATCCCGTCAAATCTTAAAGTACGCTTTTTCTCTGTAGACCTCCCTGACTCCGCTGTTGTGACAAACTTCACAAGGAATGGTATGTGCATCAGGACCAGCTACTGCCTGCCCTGCGATAACAGTCTGGAACTGCTTATCCCTTTAAATAAAGGCATACTGAAACTGCATGTCAGGATCAGGAGAATCAAACAGCTCGATGACATTCATTATGCCTTAGGTGTTGAACTTATTGACACGCCCGAAGAATACCGCGAGTTTGTCCGTATCCAGAGGAAGGTGTTTAAGGCCCTGAAAAAATCACCCTTCAACAAACATTACAGGCTTTTCAACTACGATCTTTAGATCCATGGTCCCTGTTTCCCATGCAATTTTGCGAAGTCAGTCCACCCGGACAGGATTCATGAGGATGAACAGTCACCTTTCATTCTTTTCATAAACTCTTTTCCTTCGAGCCATTTGGGTATTACAAAAAAGAGCACCACCATAATGAGTCCAATCAAAAATGTAAGCCATTTCCCGAAAACCAGTACTGATCCCGAATAATTGTATAAAAATGTGAGCGGTATCATTCCCAGAGCAGTAGCAGCAGCAAATTTTTTTAACGATATTTTTGTGAGCCCTGCCCCGTAGCTGATTACATCAAAGGAGACGACAGGAAGCAGTCTCGATAGAAACACGATCCTGGTCAAAAGTTTGTCTGAGCAGCGCTCACAAAAGTTGATGTGCCCACCCAGAAAAGGCTCTATAAAATCACGGCCGAGAAATCGGGCAATTAAAAAACTGATGACCGCACCGGTTAATGCGCCGATCACAGAATAGACAGTCCCCAGGACAGGACCAAAAAATGCGCCCGATGCAACATCCAGAGGCAGACTCGGAATGGGACTGACGATAACAGCAGCAGCCATAACAAGCATGTAGAGCAGTGGGGCCGCAGGCCCTGCTCTCTCAAGCCATTTCCCTATCTGCTCCGGCGTAAAGTACGATATAATATCTCTGAAAAAGGGGGAGAAAAAAATGATGAGTATCAGAATGATAAAAAGGACGGCCTTTATGGAGCTATTCTTTTTCAATGTTCGAAGAGAGATTGCTTTTCCTCTGTTCACATAAATGAATTTTTCAGGACTAGTGCCGTTCCCGGGGCCTGTGCAGGCAATCCATGGAATCAGGCATAATTATAGCATGATGCCCGATCCAGAAAACTGTGTATGTACTATCGGCCTGCATGTCCCATGATATAATTCATACAATAATACGCAGGAGAAAGAGAGCATAATGATTACCCCTCAACTCATGATAAGCCTCCTCATCATTCTGGTGGCAGCCTGGTTTATGGGAAGCATCTTCACACGGTTTGGTTTGCCTTTTGTTCTGGGCGAACTTCTCGCCGGCGTTATCATCGGGCCTCCTGTCCTGGGACTCATCGGGCCGTCACCTGCAATAGAACTGCTGGCTGAGTTCGGAATTTTCTTCGTCATGTTTCACACGGGCATGGAAATGGACCCGAAAGAACTTCTGGAACACCTATGGCCTTCACTTGCCGTTGCCGTTGGAGGATTTATCCTCCCCTTCTTCCTTGGCTATATAACAACCAGATTTTTTGGCGGCACCCTTTACCAGTCTCTCTTTGTTGGAATAGGCATATCAATAACGGCAATCGCCGTTCAGTCCGTCATACTTCATTCACTCAGACTCAGCGCCACATACATCGGGCATATCATTATAGGAGCAGCAATAGCGGATGACATCCTTTCTCTGATCGGTCTTTCCGTTCTCCTCAGCCTTGCCAAAACAGGCACGGTAGAAGTGTCGGGCCTGATCATGACTATCGCCAAGGTAGTCGGATTCTTCGGCGTAACCATTTTACTCGGACACTTTATTATGCCCAGAATAACGGGCAGACTCCACGACAGGGAGGGCAAGGCATTTACCTTTGCCATGGCCACTGCGCTGGTTATGGCCTATTTGGCTGAGTTAGTCGGCCTCCATCTTATCATCGGCGCTTTTCTCGCCGGGCAGTATGTTCGGAAAGAGGTGATGGATGAAAAAATTTACGATGCCGTGAGCGACCGCTTCTATGGAATCAGCTACGGATTTCTTGTCCCTGTATTTTTTGCGTCATTGTCTTTTCATCTTCATTTCTACTGGGACCTTTCCTTTATCACCTTCGCCCTTGTTCTGACTCTTATGGCTGTTATCGGAAAGGTTGTCGGCTGCGGTTTCGGCTACGCCGCAATCAGAAGGAACCTGTGGGAATCGACAATTGTCGGTTTCGGCATGAACGGCAGGGGTGCAGTCGAACTTGTTGTCGCTTCGGTAGTCCTGGCATTAAGCAATGACCTGATGTCTTCCGGCGCAATTGGAGAACCGCTTCTCACGGAAACCCAGTTTTCATCCCTCATTTTAATGGCTTTCTTAACAACCATGATGGCCCCCATTACTCTAAAGTGGTCTATTATGAAGGCATGCAGTTCTGATGAAAAGGCATC
>CALZGI010000213.1 GCA_945786855.1 Thermodesulfovibrionia bacterium
AAGCCACCTCGACCAGTACGTGCCGCCCGGCTCATCAACCAGCACAAGAGGAAGAGGAGTATGTTTTCCTGTCTGGACAAGAGTAAGTGTTTCCATTGCTTCATCAAGGGTGCCGAATCCACCCGGGAAAAGGGCAATTGCGTCAGCCTCCTTGAGAAAAGCAACTTTGCGGTTAAAAAAATACTTGTAGGTAATTAAGCGCGGATTTCCTATAAGGACGGGATTGGGTTTCTGTTCAAAGGGCAGAGATATGTTTACTCCGAAAGACTTTTCAGGCCCGGCCCCTTCGTTTGCCGCCTGCATTATTCCCTGGCCGCCTCCGGTTATTACCATGTAACCCGACTCTGCGAGGCGCTTCCCAAAGAGACTGGCCATTGCGTAAATAGGTTCTTCCGGTCTCGTCCTTGCCGATCCAAAGACGGTCACTTTTCTGATATCGTTGTAAGGGCCGAAAATTTTCCCCGTAAATCTCATTTCCTTCATAGTTGAATTCATCAACCGCAGATGCGCCCTGTCATTCTTTTCTTTCCCCGCCTTCAGCGCCGCCACAATCATCTCTCGAATCAAATCAGGATGTTCCATTCCATTTGCAAGTGCGATCAACTGGTCGATCGCTTTATCAACTTCACAGTCAGTCCGCTTAAAATAAAATTCGCTCATATAATGTATACCCCGTTATTAATATTTATGTTTCAGCACCGGTGATGATTGCCCATAATGACGATACAGTAGAATCCCCTGTCTATCATAACAGTTCTTCAATCTGTTATCAAAGCGGCCCCCTCTCAGTTCCGGAAACACTTAATCGTTCAATTAACTTACATACTGGCGGGAATATATTGAAATGAATTTACTGGTCGATGCCCGTTTTGCATAATTCCGCTCTTGACCTGACCAGTACGGGCTTATAAAATAGCGTCCCGGCAGCCGGCGTCACGCATTACAGCAGGGGAAAGTATCCTCCTGTCAGCTACTCCTGGAATACCTCCTGAGAAGCCTTTTCAATTCTTGCCCGTGTCATCAGTTCCTTGACAAGCACGAGAAGAATTATACTAATGAAGCTTCCCAGCATTGCTCCGACAATTAATCCAACGTATAGCATATTTTCTCCGCTCCTTTTGACCTTCAGTATACTCAGTGCAGTACACGTTGATACGGTTTACAAAACAAGCCTTTTATGCTATTCAACTAATTCAATTGAATAAATTGAAATTATTAAACCTTATAATTAATCAGACAAAATCAATTATCAATATATTAATAACATTATAAGTATTATTTATTCAACAGCTTCTCGGGATATCTGCTTTCGTTATCTGCTTAACCAAAGGCCATTTCAACTCCCACGGTTTCTCATACTGTATAATTTCCTCAAGGAACTCCCTGCTTTTAAAATGTTCCCCCCTGTCCGGCAAAAGAACATATTCGAACTTTTTCCTCTGCAAAAAAAACCTGAGCCCATAGGCATGCAGGTATCCCCTGTCAGAGCATTCTTCCTTTGCTTTACTGTAAAGAGGGTCACCAAGTACGGGCGAGCCGATACTCTTCAGGGCAGCTCGTATCTGATGCGTTTTCCCTGTATGAGGCTTCAGCAGGAAAAGCCTTAATCCGTTGCCGAGAGAGCGGCTGATAAACTGAGTGACAGCGGGGTTTCGATAAGTCCTGGCAAGTTTCCACCCTCCCCTGCGGGACCGCTCCATATCTCCCTTAATGAGCCCCTGCTTCTTTTTTGGAACACGGTCAGACAGTGCGATATAGTATTTTTCTACGGTCCTCTGCCGGAATTGACGGGACAGCTCCTGCGCACATTCCTTCTTTTTCGCAAAAAGCAGCAACCCCGAAGTAATCCTGTCAAGGCGGTGAACAGTGAACAGCGTTTTGATTTTAAGCCTTGATCGAAGAACACCGGCCATTCCTTCCTGTTCAGCTTCCTCATGAAAGCTGAATCCGGGATGTTTGTTTATGAGCAGAAAATTCTCGTTATTCTCTATAACACTGAACATGGGAAACCATCCTTCGCCGACCTTCATGAATGGGATATCAGCTCACCGGTCTCACGGCACCCTGTATCCCTCTTCCCCCCGAATTAAAAATCCTTCGCTGCACAACTGTTCAAGCACACTCCTTGTGCGTCCTATTGGTGCCTTTATTTTCCGGGCAATCTCCTTTTCAGTCAGGACAACATCGTGAATGAGCTCCTTCAGTATCATGCCCCGCACCTGCCTGTTCGAACCCTCAAACCGGGACTGGCGCGTATAATGGGCACTCCTGGAGTTTGGGTTTTCCACTTCCTTTTTCAGCATGCTTCCATAATCCATGAGAGCATAGTACCACTCACGGGCACCGGACCGGACAAGCGTTTTTTCTACCAGCGGGAGGAGGTCAGCATCTTTTATATCTTTTTTACCTGGAAAGAAAAAATAAATAAATACCCTTCTTATGTTTGTTTCGATAAATACTGAAGGCCTGTTAAAGGCGAATGCGGCAATCGATGCGGCTGTGGCCCGTCCTACCCCCGGGAGCGATATCAATTCATCAACTGATGAAGGCACAGAGCCGTGATATTCAATCATTACTGCGCGGGCAGAATTATGCAGCGCCATCGCCCGCCGGTTGTATCCCAGCCCCTGCCACTGCTTCAGAACTGTTCGGAGAGGAGCATCGGCAAGTAAGGAAAAATCCGGGAACTGTTCCAAAAACTGTTCATATTTTTGCTTGACACGCTCGACCTGTGTCTGCTGAAGCATGATTTCCGACACAAAAATATGATAGGGATTTTCAGTATTTCGCCAGGGGAGATCATGGCGGCCATGTTTCCGGAAATATTTCTTAATAATCGCCCGGAACTTGCGAAAAACTTCCGCCGTCAGTCCCTTGTCATTCAGAAAAATCCGAAACTCGACAATATCTTTATAGTTGTAATTCTTCATATGAATTCGAATTGTACCTATAATCAAAGAATGGTGCAATGATGTGGCCATTGCTGTGAGATTTCTTTATAAAAGCCATCTTCTTTAGAATTCCCTGTTTTATTTGATATACTTCTCAAAGTAACTCTACGGGAGGACAGATCAATCATGAAGGAATTTACGTTATCCAGGGACGAAAGCGGAAACTGGATTGTTACCAGTGATAAAATCCCCGGATTTGCAGCAAAAGGGAAAACACAGCAGGAGGCCATTGAAAAAATGAAGAGCGCATTCAGGATGTATTTCCCCTGCGGGGAATGCAAGGGAGAATAAGCGGGACTGCAGCTTCTACTATGTGCGGTCGATTTGTCAGATACAGTTCACTACAGACCATTGTTAAAGAGTTTGACCTTGAAGAGCCCTCCTTTGACCTCTCCCCAGGCTATAACATAGCTCCCTCTCAAAACATCGCGGTTGTCCTTCAAGACAGGAGGAAAGGTCTTCTGCTCTGCAAATGGGGGTATATCCCTTCATGGTCAAAGGATCCGTCTGTAGGCAGCAGAATGATTAATGCCCGTTCAGAATCGGTTGCTGACAAACCGAGCTTCAGACATGCCTTCAGGTCCAGACGTGTCCTTGTTCCTGCCGATGGGTTTTATGAGTGGCAAAAAAAAGGTGAAGACAAGGTCCCCCTGTTTATACGCCTCAAATCAGGAAAACCCTTCGGCTTTGCCGGTCTGGTCAGCTTTTGGACTTCGCCTGAGGGAAATCAGATATGTACCTGCACAATCGTCACTACAGGCGCCAATAAATTGTTAGAAAAAATCCACGACCGCATGCCTGTCATTATCCGTAAAGAAGACCGGGACACATGGCTTGATCCATCAATGCAGGAAAGGGAGACCTTAATGCCGCTGATGACTCCCTATGCTCCGGAGGAAATGGAGTTTTATCATGTTTCCACATTGGTGAACTCTCCATCAAACAATTCAAGGGAGTGTATACGCCCTGTTGAGTGACCCTGCGGATTAAAGCTTCATTGCTGCAGAATATCTTCCACAACCTGCGCCCACACATGGTATCCCTCCCTGCTCAAATGGATACCGTCAGGAAGCAGGTACTCTTTGACAGGTTTTCCCGACGGATCGACAAAACGGCTGTGAAGGTCCACGTAGTGGACAGACATTTCCGACGCAAGCTCTTTCAGTGCTTTGTTCACACGATGAATAGAATCGGGGGAAATAAAGTCGATAAGCGTCGGAAGAAGACTGTGAATATGAATAACCGCCCCGGGATAAAAAGAAGCAAGCTTTTCGAGAATCACTATATAGAAATTAATAAAATCCTCATCATCCATGGCAACATTATTAATGCCGGACATGATAAATATCGCATCAGCCCCGGGTATGGCGTCTTTCAGTTTCACAATCCTTGAGAGGAGACCTCCCACTGATTCTCCGGCCTCGCCCAGGTTTGCGACCTTGTGCGCGGGAAACCGGTCCTGCCAGTCAAAATATTCAATCAGGGAATCTCCAAGGAATAATAAATTCATAGCTGACCCGCTTTCCATCATAAATTTTGATTTATGCTCTGCATATTATATAATTTCTGTAAACAGATAAAAGGAGATTTTCATGAACATAAAAAAATACAGCTTTCTCTTTTGTTTCCTTTTGATACTCACCTCATGCGCCGGGCTGTTTTTCAGCCCTACGGCAAAGCAAAAGTTCGAGGAGGGGCTGGCCCTCTTTAACCAGGGCAATTATCAAGAAGCCGTCCCCCGCTTTCAGGAGGCAACTGAACTTGAGCCGGAATATACAAAGGCATTCATATATCTCGGCAGGTCCCGACTGAATCTGGGGCAATGGTTTGATGCGATCCCTCCTCTGCGAACAGCCTACAGCCTGTCCCCGGCAGAAACAAAAAAAGAGACCGTCAATTTTCTCTTTGACGCCCTGATCGGCGGTGCACTCGAAGCTTTTAAGAAGGGCAATTTCAAGGAATCTATCGGTTATCTGAAAGAAGCACTGGATATTGATCCCTCATCTTCTGACGCAAAAACCGACCTGACTAAGTCAGTCATTGCCTACGGGGGACAGCTCCTGTCTGAAGGAGAATTTACAGAAGCCATTTCACAATTTTCAGAGGCGATACAGTTGGCACCGGGCAACCTCGATGGCTATCTCGGACTCGCAAAGTCCTTTATGAAAAAAGGGGACTGGCTTGATGCAATGAGCACGATCAAGAAAGCCCTGGAAGTTGCCCCGGCGGATGAGGACCGGATAAAGTTTCAGGATGCGCTGGGACAGTAAGTTTTAGCGTTAAAGCTAATGGTTATAGGACATTCCCAGGCTCCAGTACTTTATCGTTTCCTGGTAAAACTGCCCGTTCGGAGAATGGCCGTTGTAGTATCCGAGCATAAACCGGACATTATGAAGAGCCAGCTGTTCACTTTCCAGTTTTACCCCTGCCTGGAGTGATACATTGCCGTCCCAGTTGTTGTCCTCCATGTGCTTGACGTCAAGCGCGGCTACAGGTCTGAAGAGCCCCTTCCCGAAGGTCAAAGGACATTTCAGCTCGCTGCCGTACTGAATCGCAAGGGGATCCAGGGACTTTGGACTTCTGCTGAAACGGTACTCTCCCCCTCCGTACAGACGTATCCATTGCCCAAGATCTTTTGAAACTGTCAGTCCCAAAGCTTCATAACTGTAATTTTCCCTGTCCACATCATTATTCAGCAGATACTCGTCGCCAATATGGGAACTGAAATGGAATACGCGAAAGATTCCCGAAAGAGAATCCTTGCGATAAGAGAATGTCAGACCGAACAGGTAATCGGCATTGACCTGGTCCCACGACGTCGTCTCATGGTCATGCACAACAAAAGCTGCAGCTTCACCCCCCAGCTGCCATCTGCCTCCAAAGTCAAAGGGGACATCGGCAGTATATAAGGGGATTACATCCCCTATACTCGGTGCAAAAACTTTTTCGAAATCATCGTCGTCAATGTAAAACTGATAATTGGCGGAAAAGCTCGGCCAGCGGGGATCCGCAATAAGCGGATCGAACAAACGATCACGTTGAGTCTCGATCTCTTTGGTCCCTGAAGTATCTTCTCCTGACATTTGAATTTCACGAAAATCTTCGGCCTCTGCCCGGTATTCTTCCGTGTTAACTTCAGAACCTACTATCTCAACCACTCTGACTCCCTGAATGGCTGACAACTCATTCATGATCTTTCCGAAATCAACACCGGCAATTGCCCCATCATTTATATAAACAACTCCGTCTTCTACCCGCACGGAACCGGGCTTTATATTAAATTCTCTCTCCAATATGGCTGAGGCATACCCCTGGATGTAGCTGTCATTCCCCGAAGCCTCCGGAACTGCTGCAGAAAAATGCAGGACGATTATCAGTACTGCAAAAAGGCTCTGAATTTTCCCACCGAAAACGGCTTTTTTGTTGTTCATATACCCCCCGGATTAAAGATTTAGCCAGAAATATTAATAGACGGCGAAGTCCCGACAAAGAATTTATACCAGAACCGGAATTTCGTATTGTACATTTCTGTACCGTCAGCAGTCAAATTATTGACCCATATATCCAGCACATGCGCAATAAAATACAGCGATGGGATCCTCAAATATTTTCTCAATCCCGTGAGGGTGATATACTTTTTTTATGAACTGGTATCAGACAGACGTTAAAGAGACGTTTCGTGCCCTTGAAAGCTCGGAGCATGGCCTTTCCTCTGATGCTGTACGAATGGGCCTAGAAAAATTCGGACCGAACAGGCTTTCCGTCGGGAAGAAAGCAAGTAAAATAAAAATACTCGTCCATCAGTTTCAGAGCCCCCTTATATACATATTACTCATTGCTGCCGTTGTCACAGCGTTCCTCCATGAATATATCGACACAGGGGTTATAATGGCCGTCGTAATTTTAAATGCAGTCATCGGTTATATCCAGGAGTTCAAAGCTGAAGAGAGCATCAGGGCGCTTAAGAAACTGACTGTACCAAAGGCACGAGTTCTGAGGGAGGGGAAGGAAAAAGAGATACTGAGCGACGACCTTGTCCCCGGGGATGTTGTGCTGCTCTCATCGGGGGCAAAAGTTCCTGCCGACCTTCGTCTTTTCAGGGCTATTGAACTTCGCATTGACGAGTCATTGCTGACCGGAGAATCTGTGCCCGATGTGAAAACGACGACTACATTAAAGGAGGACAATCTCATCCCCGGAGACCAGAAGAACATGGCCTTTATGGGCACAATTGTTGTAAGCGGCAGGGCAAAGGGAGTCGTTGTAGAAACAGGGCAGGAAACTCTTCTCGGCCAGATTGCGGAAGAAGTCAGGGAAGCCGCCGAAGTTCAGACACCGCTGCAGCTAAAATTTGAAAAATTTGCCAGACTGATCGGTCTTTTTGTCCTGGGTTTTTCAGCAGTTATATTCATTGCGGGAACGCTTCTCGGCGGGAATCTCTCTGATATGTTCATGATTGCGGTTGCCACTGCTGTGTCAGCAGTCCCTGAAGGGCTTCCGGTGGCCGTTACAATAGCCATGGCTATCGGGGTATCGAGGATGGCACGTCGAAACGCCATTATCAGGAAACTTCCCGCTGTAGAAACACTGGGAAATACAACTGTCATCTGTTCAGACAAAACAGGGACACTTACAGAGAACGAAATGACCGTCAGACTGATCCATGACAGCGCGCACAATTATGAGGTAACCGGGAGCGGATATGATCCGAGAGGTGAAATTCTTCATGACAAAATCCCGATTACGAAGGGAGAAAGAAGAGAACTGATCAGAATGCTGCGAATCGGTCTTCTCTGTAACGAATCCAACATTTATGAAGATGACGGCCAGTATAAGGTTGACGGCGACCCGACGGAAGGAGCACTCATAGTCTCTGCACTAAAAGCAGGGCTTGATCCCGAGAAAGAAATGGAGAGTTACAGGCAGATCGCCATCATCCCCTTTGAGTCAGAAAGGGGCTGTATGGCAACACTTCACAGGCATCGGGGGAAAAAGGTGATCTTCGTCAAAGGTGCCCCGGAAAAGCTGCTCGAAATGTGTCCCGGCCACCTTCCGAAAGGGTGCGCCGAAATACAGGGAATTAATACTGTTGCGAACGATTTTGCGAAAGAGGGATTACGGGTAATCGCCTTCGCTTATAAGGATGTTGCCGATGAAAAAGAAGAACTGACCCAGGAAGATATCAGGGAGGGCTTAACCTACGCAGGGCTTCAGGGAATGATGGACCCGCCACGAGAAGAATCACAGGCCGCTCTCGAAAGATGTAAAAAAGCAGGTATCAGAACGGTAATGGTCACTGGTGATTATGCCGTTACTGCAGCGGCTGTAGCAAAACAGCTTAATATGGCAGGTGAAAAGGACGATGTCCTGGAAGGCAGGGAAATCGATTCGCTGGACGACGAACAACTCATCACGAGACTGAATAACGTATCCGTTTGTGCACGAGTCTCTCCACAGCACAAGCTGCGTATCGTTCAGCAGCTGGTTCACCACGGTGAAATCGTGGCAGTAACAGGAGACGGCGTGAACGACGCGCCTGCCCTCAAGGCTGCACATATCGGTATTGCCATGGGAAAAAAGGGCACCGATGTGGCAAAAGAATCATCGGACATGGTGGTGACTGACGACAACTTCGCAAGTATTGCACACGCCGTAGAGGAAGGTAGAGTCGTGTATGACAATATTAGAAAAGTTACCCTCTTTCTGGTTTCCTGCGGGTTGGGGGAACTCCTGGCCATTGTGGCAACCATCATTATGAATCTTCCCATTCCCTACATTCCCGCGCAGATTCTCTGGTTAAATCTTGTCACGAACGGCTTTCAGGATATCGCCCTTGCCTTTGAGCCCGGTGAACGGGGGGTCATAAAGAGACAGCCGAGAAGGGCGGGAGAGGGCATTTTGTCACCACTGATCATCCAGAGGACCCTTCTCATGGGAATAATCCTGGCACTGGGAACGTTATATGTCTTTATTTCGGCATTAAATTCCGGAGCAACTATTGAAAGGGCGCGCACTGCAGCATTGACAACAATGGTCTTCTTCCAGTTTTATCAGGCATTCAACTGCCGCTCGGAAACCCAATCCATCTTCAGAATGGGCCTCCTTTCAAACCCCTTTCTTTTTTTCAGTATAATTGCAGCTTTTTACGCACAGATTGCCGTAATCTATGCACCCGGGCTGCAGTGGATATTCAGGACTGTTCCCCTGTCGCTCAGCGAGTGGGTTCAGATCGCCTTCGTCAGTGTCACCATAGTCATTGTCATTGAAACAGACAAGGCCTTAAGAAGAAGATTAAAGTCAGGACCAGGAACACCCGCCAGAGAGGACTGAAAACAGGGGACCCCTGTCTCGTCAATGTACATGGAGGGACTGTCGCTTTGTCAGGCAATTGACTAAAGAATATTGAATGATCTAACATTCTATAACAGAAAAATGGAGAAAGGGAGCAGCGCTGTGTCAAAGATTCGTAGTCGTTTCATCAACAGTTTCATCATACTTTTCCTGTGCATTCTCGTGCCCTGCCTTTCATATTCCACTGAAGACAGGGAATCGATTCATACCATTCAGATAGTGAGTCACTTTGAGTTAAAAGCCGCCCAGAAAGACTATGCTGATATACTTGAGAAATTTGATAAGCACGAGCTTCGTTATCTGCGGATAGAAAAAATCGGGGAATATTATGCCCTGCGCCTCGGGAAATACGATAAAGAATTAGAAGCGAAGGAAGTGTATCGGTCCTTCAAATCAAGGCTACCCTCTTCCTTCATCATTAAAGCCTATTTCATTCAGGAAAGAATTGAACAAATGTATCTGCCTGATAGTGCCCTCGAAGAGGCAATATATGAGTCGGAAACAGAACAGCCCGCAGAAGTTGACAAGACTGAACCAATCACCCGGGATGTCCCCATAGAAGAGACGATCGCTGCAATATCAGGTCTTGTTCATAAGAAAAATTATGACACTGCACTGGTAATCGTAAAAAAAGAGATCAAGGAACAGCCGGAGAACCCTGAGTTGAACGCATGGTACGGCACCATACTCTTAAAAACTGACAGACCTGACAAGGCATTAAAATATATGAGAAAAGCGGTAGAACATGCACCTTCGACAGCGGATTACCATAACGGGCTTG
>CALZGI010000214.1 GCA_945786855.1 Thermodesulfovibrionia bacterium
ATTTTTGCAAGCTCAGCATTCTTTTCATAATCTGTCTCTGTCTGCCCGATGCCGGCTATTTTTGATTTGAATTTCGAAATTCTTCCTACCGCGGTATCTATTGTATCCTCTTTCAGCACTCCATTTTTCAGGTCCCGGCGAAGTTCATTTACGGCAGCGTCGGCGTCTGCCGGATGAAGGATAATATCAACTCCCGTATTCATGCACTGTGAAGGGACATTTTCAAACTCATTCAGTGCATGCATATTCAGCGCGTCAGTAAGAACAAGGCCATCATAACCGAGCTCTTTTCTTAAGAGGCCGGTTATTGTTTTTGGGGAAAGAGACGCTGGCAGATGGTCGATCGAAGGAACACTGAGATGCCCGATCATAATACTGCTGACTCCTGCCTGTATGACTTTCTTGAAGGGGAATATATCTGTCTCCATTAACTCCGTAAGAGATTTTGAGATTACGGGAAGTGATATATGAGAATCAATGGCAGTATCGCCGTGTCCGGGAAAGTGCTTGGCGCAGCTGATGAGCCCCCTCTTTTCCAGTGTGCTGATATATATCCTTCCATACCAGGCGACCACCTCAGGATTATCCGAGAATGCTCTGGTGCAGATTATCGGGTTATCGGGATTCCGGTTAACGTCGAGCACAGGGATAAGAGGCATATTTATCCCCACATCAAGTGACTCGGCGGCTACAGCTTCAATTGCTTCCTCAAGGATTTTTACGTCTTCAGCTTTCAGTCTGTCGGTTGCTGCTGCAACAGCCATCTGCCCGGGGAACAGGGTAGTGCCTTTTATTTGCTGACCTACACCTCTTTCTATGTCTGATGCTATAAATAGAGGAATATCTGAGACAGACTGCAACTGCTCAATAGATTTCTTTAACTCCTCTTTTTCCCCTCCAAAGACGATGAACCCGCCGATCCCCTTTTTTACCAGGTCAATTAAATATCCGGCATATGAAGGAGATGATATCTTTTCTCCGTCGAGTCTGCTGATGATGAGTTGATAGAGTTTTTGCTCGAGTGTAAGCATGGAACATTATAAACTACTTGGGGGGGAAACTCTGTTCAATTTCGATTTTGACGGGACTAAGATAAGAATAGTATTAAAATAAAGGAAAAGAGATGCAAGAGTTGAAAAATGGAAAAAGGATAGGTGGAAAGGCAGGGCAGAACGGTGCATGTTGCCGATGCAATCTTAACTGATGAGCTTCAATAAATAATTATGATTATCCTGTACTTTGTGGAATTGAGATTTGCATCAGCGTAATCGGACCGAAATTCCAGCGTTCCCTGATCCGCTCTTTCGGATATGTCGCGATCAAGGCAGAAAGCTGTTTCGCCTCGCCAGCCCAGCCAACAGTCATGACCCACACAAAGTCTCCCGCTTTGAGATTCATCGATTGGGACATGGACACAAGATCCTTTTCAAACCTATCGGGGGAAAAACTGAATGGCACTATGGATACGATACGATATTGCCCCATTGCATGCTCATAAACAGTTCCCTGTTTCGAATGCGTTATAGGTCCCTGGTCACGTGCCAGATAATAGGCCAGTACATGATGGGTCATATCGTCCACAAAAATTATCTCATGTGCCGGTATATTAGCATTGAGCTGTTCTAATGCTGCATTCATATGTGCATTAGACATGTCGGGCCTTGCATTGCGGGGGGGAGAGTTCGTAAGCCACAACGGAACCAGAATAACTCCAGCTATTAAGGCGATGGAGATCCTTTTCAGTGAAAACACCCGTACAAAACACACTGCAATTGCCGTTGATGCGAAGGGTAACAGATAACTTACATGCCGGGTTCCTCCATAGGGCATCACAAGAAAGACTGCTCCCATACAGCCAAGAATAAATGGCAAAACAAGCAGGATCGCATCATAGCTTTTATCCTTATGCACCACCCCCCGGGAACGTTTAAACAGAATATGTACTATCCCCAACAGGAAACAGGCGAGTGCAATGATCCCTGCCAGCTTTCCGCCTGTAATGTAAGTAAATAATTCCAGGCTATTTCTGGTGACAAATGAGTGGAGCGCTTCTTCACCCGGGAAAAAATACCAGCGTTTCAAATAGCCCTGAATATTGAAATCAGCAGATCCACTCTTCAGCATTCCCCTTATATGGGTGATATAGAGGAAACCATACAATGCCATCGCCCCTGCCTGAGATACTCCCCACAGAACTGCGACTCGCCAGCCGGGCTTCTCAAACAATAAGATGAAGACAATGTATATACCAAGGGAGATGACAATCCAGGCGGCACTAAAGTGGGCCAGTATCGCTCCATAGAGGAAGAGAGAAAAGGCAATCCCGGTCCATAATGACTTTTTCTCAAGGAGAAGCGATAGAAAATAAAGCGCCCCGCATATAAAAAAAAGCAGTAGAGAGTAATCCCGCACTTCAAATGCAATGGATATCATGGCAGGAGAAAATGCCAGAATTATGAGTCCAACGAGGGCCTCCATAGATCCGCAGGTGCGCTGGATCCATTTAAAAAAGAACCATAATGCGGCCATACTTATAGCAGCACTCAGAAAGCGCAAAGCAAAGACAGAATTCCAGAACTTCATGAAGAGATGCAGGACAAAAACAAACAGCGGGGGATGCGCTGGATCATAACTTGCTGCTTTTAGATACGCTTTCCACGGGGATAGACCGGTTAACTTATTGGCAACGAAGAAATTATAGGCCTCGTCAGGATTCAGATAGTAACGGTTTCCATAATAAAAATAAACGAAGAAGCCGGAGACCATAATGAAGAATGCTGCCATATCGACATGACCGGTGAACCATGATTCAAGTCGGAATAATTTTCCGGTATTATCAATTTTGTTCATGTCTTGTTTGATCCCGGTCTTGACCTGTCTCATGTAACCTGTATGCCAGGGATATTTGTACGAATTTTGTATACTGAACTCTGCGCGGTGATATAGAGGCTCTGCCAGTCATCATCTCCCCACGCACAATTTGTTGGGACTTCTGGTGTGACAATTGTTCCCAGATGTCTGCCTTCCTGATCAAGGACCCACACACCTCCCGGTCCTGTACAGTAAATATTTCCTGATACATCTACTTTCATACCATCGGGGGCCCCGGGCTTTTCGATGTCCATATCGTGGAAGATCTGTCCGCCAGAGAGGTTTCCGTCTGGCTGTACATCAAATACACGGATGTGGCGGCGTTCAGAATCATCTATGTAGAGACAGCTTTCATCAGGGGAGAATGCCAGCCCGTTTGGCCCGGTAAAGTCATCAATGAGGAGAGTCAGTTTTCTCTGATCTGCCGACAGGCGGTAAACGCCCTTGACGGGCTGTTCCTGCTGCTCCAGCTGTATCCCATAGGGAGGGTCGGTGAAATAGATCGCCCCGTCACTTTTCACGACAACATCATTCGGGCTGTTAAGCTTCTTTCCCTCAAATGTATCGGCCAGTACCGTAATCAAACCGTCCTTTTCGGTCCGGGTAACCCGGCGAGTACCATGCTCGCAGACAATGAGCCGTCCCTCTCTGTCCCTTGTCAGGCCGTTGGAGTTATTGCTTGGCTCCCGGTATGTATTTACCTGACCGTCGGAAGTCAGTTTCAGAATTTTGTCCCCGGGAATGTCGCTGAAAAGCAGATATTTATCTTCAGCAAACCAGACCGGGCCTTCGGTAAACTGGAAACCATTGGCCACGCGTTCTATAACTGCATCTGCAGAAA
>CALZGI010000215.1 GCA_945786855.1 Thermodesulfovibrionia bacterium
AATTTGACATGTTTTACTTTGAGAGTCCGGGCCGGGAGAATGAAGAAAGGGAGGTGACACTCTGACCGGAATATGCTCGAACTCCTTCTGTTTCTGACGTCTGCATCTTAAATCTTACGCACGCCTGTTCATGTTCCATTTATTCTTTGCATTTTGTATAATAATGCTTTACGTCTGACTGAATAATCCTTCCATCTCCTGACAATTAAACAATAAAAGGAGTATGATCTCGAGGAAGGAATAATACGGAGAGAGCACCATAATGTTAACAATCAGGGATGTATTACAATCAAAAAGTTCCGCTATCTGGTCAGTATGCCCGACTGACAGCGCTTATACCGCAATGGCAATTATGACGGAGAGGAACATTGGATTGCTGGTGGTGATTGACGGAGAGAAAGTCGTGGGAATCATTTCTGAAAGAGACCTTGCCCGGCACATTATTTTGAAGGAAACGGCATCCAAGGAAGTAGCTGTTAAGGATTTAATGACGAGGGATATATACTGCATTACTCCCGACAATTCCGTTGAGGAATGCATGGGTGTCATGACAACGGCCCACATACGCCACATGCCTGTCTTTGACCAGAATAAACTGACGGGTGTTGTTACCTTTGCTGATATCACGAAAGCACTGCTGATGGAGCAAAAAATAAAGATTGAGGATCTGGAGAGCTACAGTTCCTGCACCAATTCAATGTTGTATGAAGATTGACTCATAGTGATGTTCCCGGTTCCGGTGTCCCGGACTGGTCCTTTCCGTTTATCCCGTCGCCCCATAATTTATCAACGATACGCTGCAGGTCATAAGGGACTGAATATGAAAGGGCGATGGAACCAAAGCTGTGTCTGCTTTCCTGATCTTTAAACTCTTTTGTCCTTAAGATCTGGGTCCAGGTAAATATTATTTTTTTGTAGTTCACTGCTATACCTCCTGCCACATCCGCCACAAAATGCTTCTTATCAACGCTGTGGCTGTCCGTAAAGGTATTTCCATCAAGGAAAATGTCCCGGGCAACAGCCTTGGCGTTCGTAGCACCAAAGAGAAAAATACTGAAGGTATCTTTTATCCTGAGGCGGGTGCTGCCTGCTGGCCTGATCAGGGAAACGCCGAAATCATGGGGCACATTCCATCCGAAACGCAGCTCCAATCCTGTGTTCAGATAGGTATAAACATTCCCGAGTGCGCCGCCCATATGTGTCGTTGCATTCAATCCGAACCGGTCCATTTCCATGGAATGAAAGAGCCACTTGCGCTCAAACACGATTTCGAGGCCCGGTTCGTTTTTAAGCTGATTGTGCCAACCGTTGGGCCTCTCGAGGTCCCGTATGTCGTGGACAAGCTTTTGTGAGTCCTCGGCAAATGATTCGGGCCCGACGATGCCGAACTGTATTTCTACGGTGTCCAGAAAATTCATGTACTGCCGAGCCTCGTTCTTCCTGTGATAGGACGTTGATAGGTAAGTCCACCCTGCGTAGGGCCTGTCATCTTCTATCAGATCAAAGCTCTCAATGTCCGAAGGGGTATACATATTCTGTCCGATGGAAAATTCAACCTTGTGTGACTGCCGGTATCCTGATCTCGCGATAAAGGGGATTTCATGGATATATTTCAGGACCTTGCGCGGTAATTTCCCGTCCGGTGCTTCAGGCGAAACATTAGGAGAGATAAGAGAGTACTTGATTCCATTCGTATAGTTGCTGTCAGTACCGCTGAACAAGTCGTTTTCAAAATAAAATGTATGGGTCCAGGGATTTTCATCCGCCGCTGAACTGGACGGAAAAAAGCACAGGAGACAGGGAATGAGTAGTATGCATGCTCTGTATTTCATTTGTTTTCGGTTATCCGGTCAAGACCAATGTAGTACATTTTATCATTCGATAAGGTCATTGTTAAATATGCTGTACGAAGTCAACTATGTGCTCCGGAAATAATTTCCCCATTGTCATTTTAGACAGAGGGTAATATCATATCAGAAAGAGACCGGGTATCCGGAATTTTTCATTTCAAGGAAGGAGTTCAACATGAAGGTTTCAAAAAACGTTCTTCCCATGTCCTTTCTTTTGGTAATAGTTGCGTTCCTGGCAGGATATATCCTGTCCGGGCAAAGGGCCGGTACGGAAATCAGGACCGCCCTGGAACGTGAGATCGATGCAGTTGTGACGTTGCGGGACCAGTTAGAGACGTCGGCTGGAAAGATCAGTCAACTCGAAAATGAAAAGGCGGAGCTTGGGGAACAACTGACAGAATCAAAACTGAAAATCGAGCAGTTAGAGGGTGAAATTTATGGTATCACGGCGTCCAGCCCCGTTGTGAAGAGAAAGAGGAGAGTATCCCGGCGGGAGAACCTGAGAGTGGTTGATTCAGCATCAGTTTCTGTTCCCGGGAGAAAAGCAGAACCTGAAAGAGTAGAGTATACCCTCGAACCTGAGAGAGCTTCAGTCATCACGGGAGAAACGGAGGAAGGAACTGAGCCTTCAGGTCCTGGTGCGGGGCAGGAAGAACGGGAAGAAGAGTATAAGAGTCTTCAGATTGGCAAAGGACAATCACTTTCCTTTGCATCACCTGCTTTTCCCCGTCTTGTTGAAACGGACTGGCTTGAAGACAACATGACAAAACAGAACATCAGAATACTGTTCGTGGACAACTGGCCCTCTGATAAGGAAACCTATGAGAGGGGACATATCCCGGGATCAGTTTTTATGGGTGTGGGTGCACAGATGGGTACTCTCGGAGATGGCTCTGCGGCTCCGGACAAGCAATCCTTTGAAGGCATGATGCTCAGGCTTGGCGTGAACAACGGGGATCATGTTGTGTTATATGGTGCAGAGGGGAAGAGTGTTTTTACTCTGGGGGCATTCTGGCTGATGGACTACTTCGGGCATAAGAAACTCAGTTATCTTCATGGCGGGCTTGCGAAATGGAATAGAGAAAAAAGGCCCACAGAAGGTGGCATGAAGGCAGGAGTTGCGGGAAAATATAGTGCTTCTAAAGCAGACGAATCAATCAGGGTGGATGCGGACTATGTCCTTGGACGGCTCAATAATTCAAGAGCAGTTCTTGTTGATGTACGGGGAAGCGGAGAATACAACGGGAAAGAAAATATAGAGAAAAACAGGAGAACGGGACATATTCCCGGTGCTATGAACTTAAGTTATGAAGTCACAAACTTTAACGCTGATGGAACTATACGTGCAAAAGAACAATTAAAAGCATTGTATGAATCAGCAGGTGTTACAAAAGACAAGGAAGTAATCGTATACTGTCAGGGAGGTGTACGAGCAGCAAACACCTACTTTATCCTGAAACATATTCTCCGGTACCCTACAGTCAGGAACTATGTGGGGTCATGGGGTGAATGGGGCAACAGGGTTGATTTTAATAGGTATCCCGCCGAAGGGATGTCCCGGTAATAACGAGTGACCGGATGTTTGATACGGGGATTACCCTTCAGAGACACGCGGGCATTGTCCGCTAAGGCACAACGATGAGGGAGTACAGGTTCCCCCGGTTCATGCAATATTTGAAAAGGAGATCCACAGTGAGTGCAGGAATTATGATCTCTCTGAATAAATACTCAGCTGCAGTATTATCGTTGATCCTGTCTGTCCTTCTTCTCTCGGGCGTCACTTCATGTTCTGACCAGGTGCCGCTCCAGGGAGAGGTGGTTCGCGTAACAGACGGGGATACGGCCGTACTTGCCCTTGAAGGGAAAAATGCAAATATAACCTGCAGATTGTACGGCATTGATTCACCGGAGCACAAGAGGAGGGACAGGAGAGGGCAGCCCTATGCTGCAGAGGCCGGGAAAGAACTGAAGCGGCTTATTCACGGACAAAGAGTGGAAGTTATCACTACGGGAGAGAAGACCCACGGCAGGGAAGTGTGCATCATTAAAAAAGACGGATCAGATATGAACCTGGAAATGGTTAAGAGAGGGTACGCATGGGCATACAGAAAACATCTCAGCAGTCCTTATGCCTCTGAATATATTGAAGCCGAAAATAAAGCACGGGACCAAAAACTGGGAATGTGGCAAGAGGCCAACCCGGTGCCGCCATGGGAATTTAAGAGGAGGAATTGGCGGAAATAGAGGGAGAAGTCATGGGCAGACTCTGTCCCATATCGAGGTTCAACCTCGACGCAAAGTTTAAACGCTCAGCTCAGCTAAAGAGAACCACCCTTTTGAATCAAAGTACCACTCCTGAATTATGAGACCTGCTTCAGAAACCATTTGTTCCACCCGTGACCTGCTGAACTTGCACGAGTTTTCCGTATGAATAGTTTCTCCCTTTTCAAGCTTTACCTCAAGGCTGAGATCATTTATTGTTATCACTGTCTCCTTTTTTGCCCGAAGATGCATTTCCACCCTTTCCTTCTCATCATTGAAGAAGGCGATGTGCTCAAAGTGAGATGGCTGAAAGTCCGCGTTCAGTTCACGGTTTAAGACATGCAGCACGTTTTTATTGAACTTTGAGGTAACCCCCCGGGAATCATTATAGGCTGCTTCCAGGGTTTCTCTGGGCTTTATCATGTCAAAGCCGATCACAAACCTGTCTTCAGGCTTCATGGATTCAGCAACCAGTCGTAAAAAATGTTTCTGCATCTTCTCATCAAAATTGCCGATGGTACTCCCCAGAAACATTATCAGCCGGGGATTGTCACAGGGGACAGCGTCCATATGAAGAGTAAAATCAGCGATGATTCCCAGCACGACCAGGTCAGGATATATAGTGCGGAGCTCTTCTGCCGCCTCTTTTAAAGCACTTTCACTGATGTCAACCGGTATGTAGCGCATGAGTGGCAG
>CALZGI010000216.1 GCA_945786855.1 Thermodesulfovibrionia bacterium
AAACGGATATAACATCTTTTTTATTTTCAAACTGCCCCGCTGCCATTTTTCCGGATCAGTTGAATTCGCTGTCCTTTCTAGATATAATATTAAGTCATTATTTTATGTCCAATTTCCCGGGTAGCTCAGCTGGCAGAGCGAGTGGCTGTTAACCACCAGGTCGGGGGTTCGAATCCCTCCCCGGGAGCCAGTAAACCACGCAGGGTTCACTGCCATGCACCCCACGTAGTGCGGGGCATAGCCAGAAAGTATAGATTAGAGCCCTGGACGCAGCATAGTTCAGGACATTCTATTCAGCACAGGGGACATGCATTTCGTATACATTCTTCACGGCCATAAGGATGGAAAGTTTTATATTGGTTTTACGTCTGATCTAAAGAGACGGTTACAAGAACATAAGAACGGCAAAGCTCAAAGCACAAAATCTCGCCGACCTTTAATACTCCTTTACTACGAAGCTCATCTTTGTAAGGAAGACGCCCTCCGCCGTGAAGCATATTTCAAAACGACGAAGGGGAAATCAACTCTAAAGCAGGTTTTGAGAGGGTCTTTGACCATGAACATGATGTAGTTTAGTGGCTTTTACTCTTTTGAATTGAGCACCCCCCCGGCAGTGAGATCCTCTTCTTTCAAAAACTCACCTCATCAAGGGGAGAGAGGACGTCCGCCAGGTTTGCTATTGCACCATTGATAGCAAATCTTCCTTCAGGTCTATCACAGAATCAACATTCATGGACAATTCGGATATAACTTTTTCGTGCATTTTTGCCCATTCTGATTCGGGGTCAACGGCAATTCCCCCGCCTTCAATAGAGGATATCAAGCTGCTCATATAATCTGCCAGAATAACAATAGCCACCAGTTTCTTTGTGACTTCATCACTGTGGATATCAATCTTTACATAATGATGGTGCCAGATTGCATTACAGACAATCTCGGACATATTCCACTTTTTCGCTATAAGATAGCCAACTGAACAGTGGTGCGTCTTATACCGTTCATGCTCAACACCTATTATCGATTTTGAATTGCCTGACAGCGAAGCAACAGGAACAACGCTTAACGCATCATCAACGATATCAGCATAATCCTTGTAAGACTTCAGAAGAATGGGGACCCCGCAGTCATGAAACAGACCTGCCAGATATGCCTGTTCAGGGGAGTGAAAGTTTACCTTCTGCGCAATCCGTGATGCGATGGATGCCGTGGACATGGAATGATTCCAGAATTTTTCAAAATTGGCATCTTTGCTGCCATATGCTTCACGCAGTGATGAGGCCAGAATAATATTCTTGAAATTTTTTATCCCTATCAGAGACAGCGCCCTATGCACTGAATCCACTTTCTCCCGTAATCCGTAAAATGCGGAGTTCACCACCTTGAGAAGCCTTGATGACATGGTCACGTCCTGGGATATAAAATCCGATACTGTCTGCAGGTCAGCATTCGGCCTGTTTATTTCGTTGTTGATATCAGAAACAATTTTCGGCTGGGGCGGGATACTTGTATACGAGAGGAGTTCCTCCGTAGTACTGACATAGTTCTTCACATCCAATAAATCGCTCATCTTTCTCCTCCTGTTATTGAGCCTATAGTGCATGTATCATAATAACTGGAGGGAGAAAAAACAACTGATTCAGGATCAACACCCCTCTTTTTTTGTCTGAATAGCTGCCTCATTGCGAGTCGATCCCGTACTGCCCGATAGCATAGGAAAGACAAGGTATCAGTGCATAAAAATGTCCTTTGATAAAATATGTGGTAGAATTACTGTAGAGAGACGGCAGAAGGGACATCTATAAGATTAATTCGTGCAATAGATTCTGATATCGGAATGCACGAGAGGATTAATTCGTCGGGCTTTTTTAAAAAAATTCATTTATAATTTCTTATGATACACAGTAGATTCAATGAAGGGTATGACAAGGTCCAGTAAAGTAATGGTAAAAAAGAAAGTCATGGTTGTAGACGACCACCCCATAGTCCGCCAGGGGCTCGCACAGCTCATAAACCAGGAAGATGATATTGAGGTGTGCTGCGAAGCGGAAAACATGAAGAACGCCCTTCTGGTCGTTGAAAAATTCCACCCCGATGTTGCAATTGTAGATATAGCTCTCGGGGAAAGTACCGGGGTCCGGCTTATAAAAGAATTGTCAGAAAAATATCAGGACATGCCAATCCTTGCTCTTTCCATGCATGATGAGTCTCTCTATGCTGAACGCTGTCTCAGGGCGGGAGCCAAGGGATATATCATGAAAAAAGAGCCTCCGGAAAGAGTAATTTCAGCATTAATGAAAATTCTCGCCGGCGAAGTATATGTGAGCGACAACCTTGGTTCAAAACTGTTAAACAAACTTGTCGGGACAGCTGAAGGGACCAATAGTTCACCCGTCGATCAGTTAAGCAACCGCGAACTCGAAGTGTATGAGCTTTACGGGAAGGGATTAAAGACGAGAGAAATTGCAGAGAGGTTAAGCCTCAGTGTAAAAACTATCGAAACCTATGTGGATCATATCAAAAAGAAAATGAAGTTCAAGGATTCGCGCGATCTTTTGATGCACGCCGTTCAGTCGACAATGGGTGAAGATGCAAAGAAAGATCACACCTGAAATAGCGGGGTTAAGGGCCTTCCCCGGTTTCAACATCAGCATTTTCAGTTCTTCATAAATCCAATCACTCGGCGCAGCAGCAGCATCTGTCCGGGTCACTTTCACCTAACCGGCTCTCCCGGCCAAATAGGGGATTCCCCCCTGCCTGTCTAAGAGTTAATATTATTTAATTTAAAGCTCAAATATTGTATAATTTCGCTTTATACGGATATTGTATTTGCTTATCAAGGCAAGTATAATTTTTTCTTGTGTAGTCCGATTTAATATAATATTTTTCAGGCATTTTTATACTCTGTACTACTAATGAGCGAAATAAGCTGCAGAATAACAAGTTCATTTCTCCACTATGTAAACCATTCACGGCCCGATTTAATCCCCCCCCTACTGAAGGATTTACCCTATGATGAGGAATACCTCATGAATACAGATAACTGGATTTCATGGGAGGATGAACGATTATTGGAGGACAGGCTTGCAAAGCTCTTCAATGATGAGAAAATCATGTTTAAGATAGGACAAAGCGTTCTGAACCATAAATCACTGGGCATACTGAATCTGCTTGTCAAGTTCTTTCTGACGCCTGAGCGCCTTATCAGACACACGCCCAAGATTGCCCGATACTTCACAAAAGACCTTGTACATATCAGCGTCCTGGAAGTGTCACATGAAAGTGCCACTATAGAGTTTAAAATCAAGGGAAAGCAGACGAGAGGGGCCTGTCTCTATAATCAGGGGATGTTAAGTGTATGCACTGAATTATTCGGTATGGATGCCGCCAGTATTTCAGAACTGCAGTGCGTTGTCCCCATTCATAGAATTGGACAGTCCAATGGCAAAATATATTCAATAGACAACAGGAGACGGGTCAGAGAATCGGACTCCCCGGAAGGCAACGGCAAAATCATCGGCCTTACTTCGGAAAATGGTGAATTTCAGATAAATAAAACTATCTTTGGCGCAGAAAGCTGCATCTACAGGATATCCTGGAAAAACAATAAATCCAAATCCGTCAAAAGGACTGCCGGAAAAGAGGAAGCATTTGATGAGGCTTTGCATCACCTTGAGGTGAATCATAAAAAACTGGAAACAGCCTATGAGCGCCTGTGGCATTCCGAAGCAAAATATCGCAGCCTCATGGAAAATGCAAGTGATATTATCTGCTTTCTCGATTCAGAGGGAATGATAACGTCCATCAATAGAAAGGGGCTTGAATTGTCCGGCTATTCTTCCAATGAAATTGTGGGAAAGAACTTCCTTGCTTATGTTGATGGGCCATACAAGAAAATTGCACTCCTGAAATTCAGGAAGGCCTTCAGGAATTCTTCCACGCCCTTCGAACTCAATATCAGAAAGAAGGATTCAGGGTTCATCATGATATCGGCAAATTCAAGCCCTATAAGGGAACTGGGACACACAGTCGGCCTCATGGTAATAGCCCGCGACATAACAAAAGACAGAGAGATGACAGCCCGGCTCCTTGAAGCAGAGCGGTTCGCAGCGAAAGGAATCGTCGCTGCTGAAATAGCCCACGAAATTAACAACTCCCTCGCCAACATGGAAACTGCGCTGTTCATCGTCAATAATATACGCACTGACAATCAATATAGAGTGGATATTTTCCACGACGTATTCGACGAGATAGAAAGGATGTCTGGCATTGTGAAAGGTATTCTCGAAGTTTACCGCTCTGATAATGCTGTTATCCAGCCCGTTGATATCAATACAGAAATTTCAAAGGTTCTCAATATCACCAGACGCAGGCTGTACGGCAAAGTAATTTCAATCGCCTCGGATCTTTCGCCTGAATTACCTGCCATGCCGTGTTACCCGGGCCACATAAAGCAGGTCCTCCTGAATCTCATCAAAAATGCTGAAGAAGCTATGATATCAAGCAGCAGGAAAGTCATTACGATCAGAACCGCCATAGACAATGGGCACGTCAGGCTGGACGTAGAAGACACCGGCTGCGGCGTCCCTCAGGAATATGAAGAAAAAGTCTTTTCCCAGCTCTATACATCAAAAACAGAAGGTTCAGGCATGGGACTGGCCATATGCCGGGAAATCGTCAGCAGGTATCAAGGGAACATAGTCCTTAAAAGCAGCAAAGGGAACGGGACCACGGTAACGGTGTCCCTTCCGACGAATTATAATGCATAACATACTGGTAGCTGAAGACGAAGACATCCTGAGGAGAAACCTCATATTTATATTGAATAGCTCCGGCTATTCCGCTGTACCGGCACGAACAACCGCAGAAGGCATTGCGTTGCTGAAAAAGAGGAATTTTGATGTAGTCGTCACAGATCTCGTCATGCCCGTCAATGGCGGCAGCGAATTGATCAGTTTCGTATATGAAAATTGTTCTGAAACTGCTGTCATAATCATAACGGCCTATCCCACCACCGACAGTGCGATCAATGCGGTGAAACAGGGAGTGTCCGACTATTTCACAAAGCCCTTTAAAACAGAAGACCTCCTGGAGTCAATCAAAAGAGTGATCGAAGAAAAAAAAGAGGTGCCTTTCACATGGGAAAAACTCTCCTCTTTTGGTGTGACGAAAAGAGAAGAGAGCATTCTTCGGTTAATACTTGAAGAGGGTGCCGCAGAAAACAAAGAAATTGCTGAAAGACTTTCCATTAAATCCACAACGGTCAAGCAGCACATGGAAAACCTGTGTGGAAAATTCGGCACTAAAAACCGGACTTCCCTCCTTTCTGCCGTCGTACGAGCTTTAAGAAAATAGCATGTACATATATTCCCCGCTGATAACAAAAATACCAGTGGCGTCAGGAATCACCTATGTTCAATCTGCTTTTGGATTTTTTACCCCAGACACATTTTACGGGCTGAGCTGAATGTATGAAGGTCGGCATTTATCCTCCATAAGGAGGGTTCTTTTCATCCATAATAATCCTTCCTCCTGCAAAAAGAGGTTACCAACCCCATCGTTGAACAGTTAAGCTTTACCCATGGAGATCTCTCACTTAAAAAAAATCATCAGGAAATGGCCTGCCTACGGGAAATTCCTGGAGACAAGCGGAATTACCCTGGGAAAGGTTAAAGACCTGAGTGAGCTTCCCGTGGTCGACAAAAGTTTCATATATTCTGCAATACACATGGTTCCCCTGTTTAAAGTGAGGAGTATCATCCCCAGTTCCGGAACTTCAGGAAAGGATTTTTCCTTCGGACTTTTCGGTGATGCTGATCTAAAAAGAACGTCCCGCTCAATGGATACATTAATGAAGAACCGCTTTAATACAGCAAACAAAAAAACACTACTCCTCAATATGCTGCCCGGTGCAGTATCAATTCAGTCATCGACAGCCAGTGTTGCCTCTATAGGAGTCAGGCTGGACGCAGCAATCTCGGTAATCAAATCATTCGGAAGCAGCTTTGATCAGCTCATACTTCTTGGAGAACCCCTTTTCATCAAATGTTTGCTTGAGCAGGGTACTGCTGATTCTATAATGTGGAAGCATATACCTATTTCCATCATAGTTTGCGGGGAATGGGTCCCGGAAAGTTTCACAAAATACCTGAAGACCATAGTAGGGCCCCGGCAGATATATTCTTTTATGGGCATTGCTGAACTGGGGCTCAATTATTTCCTGGAAACAGAAGAGACTCTCCTGCTGAGACACCTGATGTTTGAAGACAAAAGACTTCTGAAAATGCTTGTCGGTGATCCTGGTTTTTGTCCCATGACATTTGTGTATGACGAGAACCAGGTATTTGTCGAAACGCTCCGGCAGGAGGGTTCCCCCTTTGAATCGATAGTCATGACAACGCTTAACCCGAATCGAACGCTCCCGCTTATACGCTACAAAAGCGGAGACGCCGGGAAGGTGATTTCGAGAGAAAAAATTAACCTGGCACTGAAATCGATAGGGTATGCGCCAATATTCAGTACACCGGGGCCGCCAATTCTTGCACACATGGGGCGTGGCAAAGGCCTTTCAAATATACATCCTGAAGAAATAAAGGAACGTATTTATAACAATTTGAGGGTCGCTTCAACAACGACTGGAAATTTCAAACTGCGGAATAAGCGGAATGCATTACAGCTTGACCTTCAACTCAAAGAGGGGATTCCTGCCCATTCCGGCAACAAAAGCGAATATGAGAAGGCTTTTGCTCATCTGCCGCTCCAGGTGACGCTCCATCCTTTTGAAAGCTTTCCCTGTTCTTTAGATTTCGAAAGGAAAGTACACTATGCCAGTGAAAGCAATGATCTCACATGGGATCAAGAAAAAGTAAGTGTATCGAGTGCGGGGGAGCAGGAACAATCAGTTAATGAGAGATAAAGAAAAACATAAAGTCTTCATTGTCGATGATCATCCCTTACTTTGCAGGGGGTTGACTCATTTAATTAATCAGGAATCAGAACTTGAAGTGTGCGGCACTGCCGGTGAAATTCCGACGGCGCTTCATGCAATTGAAGATTGTGATCCAGATATAGTGACCGTCGATATTACCCTTGGTGGTTTAAGTGGATTACGCCTCGTTGAAGAACTCGCTGCCTGCCGTTCCGATCTGCCGACCCTGGTGCTCTCGGTGCATGATGAATCTCTTTATGCCGAGCGCGCCTTAAGGGCCGGCGCAAAAGGATACATTATGAAAACAGAACCATCGGAAAATATCATAGGCGCTGTAAAAAAGGTTCTGGGAGGTGAGATATGTGTCAGTGAAACCCTCGGGACAGAGTTAATAAACAAATTAATGTCAAAACAGTCAGTATCCTTAGCTTCCCCGATCGATCAATTAAGCAACCGGGAACTGGAGGTATTCGAACTCCTGGGACGAGGGATGAAAACCAGGGAGATTGCGGAAAAATTGAGCCTTAGCGTCAAGACAATAGAGACATACGTAGATCATATTAAAAAGAAAATGAATTTCCGGGATTCACGCCACCTCTTCATGCATGCCATTCAGTGGGTAATGAGGGAGCCTTCAGAATAGTATTTACCTGTACAGTTCTTGCGGGACACTGTCCACGAAAACATGATTAACCATCCAGCATCTCTCTCATCTTCCTTAATAACTCGTCGGGCAGAACAGGCTTTATTAAAATAAAGACTTCTTCTTCAGCTTTCCCTTTCACATTTGCAACATCTGCCGTATACCCGCTCATAAAAATTGTCTTGATGTCTGACCGCACTTTTTTTATTTCCTCATATGCCTTCCTGCCGTCTTTATTCGGCATTATCACATCAAGCAGAAGAAGCTTGACTAAATCCTTGTTATCATGGAATTTCTTGACTGCTTCATTTCCATCTCCCGCCTGTATAACCTTGTATCCGTACTGTTCAAGCAAAGATGCTGCAAGCCTCCTGACATCATCATTATCTTCTGCAATGAGAACCGTTTCCGTACCACCGGCCACATCCGGCAATTTGTTCGATCCGCCTTCTGCAATCGCCGACTGACAAATTGGAAAATAAATATTAAATACTGTTCCATTGCCCGGCTCACTGCTGATATCAATATACCCATCATGCTGCTGAATAATTCCATATACGATTGCCAACCCGAGCCCGGTCCCTTTCCCAACTTCCTTTGTGGTAAAAAAAGGATCAAACAATCTTTCCTTCAGGCTCGTATCAATCCCTGCCCCCGTGTCTGAAACTGTCAGCACCGCGTAATGGCCGGGCTTCCCATGGCCATGAGATGTGACAAATGGCTCCTTTCTCTCTACAGATCCTGTAGTAATTGTCAGGGATCCTCCGTCGGGCATGGCATCGTTGGCGTTTTTCATGAGATTCATCAGAATCATTTCCAGATGCCCTGCATCTGCAAATACAGTTAAATCGTCTTTAGTTGTTTTTATCCTGAATTCGATGCTTTCATGAAGAAACCTTCCCAGGATCTCTTCTGCATTTTTAATTACTGCATTGAGATTAAGCGGACAGGGATGAATCTCTTGTTTTCTGCTAAAGGTGAGAAGGCTTCGAGTAAGAACGCCGCCTCTGCGTGCGGATGTGACCATCTGATCAAGATAACGTTTTGTGAGGTCCTCTAAATCAACCTTCTTCTTCAAGAGATCTGCAGAACTTATTATCACACTAAGAATATTGTTAAACTCATGGGCAACACCCCCGGCAAGTGTCCCGATCGCTTCCATTCTTTGTGCATGCCGTAACTGTTCTTCCAATTGCCGCTTCTCTTCCTCCCTTTCATCAAGGGATTCAGCCATGTTATTAAATGCCTGCGCAAGCTTGCCTATTTCATCTTTTGTCTCAACAGAAACTTTTCTCGCGAAGCCCTCCCGCTCCATGGCCTTAACGCCTTCTGTCAGCCTGTTCAACGGTTTCGTTACACCTCTGGCGATAAGATACACAACAGTCCAGCCGATTGCTATGAGTAAAAGCGCCAGCACAATACCATTGAGTAAAATCGTCTTGAGGTTCTGGTTCAGCAATTCTGTGGTAAACATGACTCTGACGTATCCGATAACCTTATCCTTATTTTGAGATGTATTTTCTTTGAAATATAAAGCTTCTTCTTCTGAGTACCCACCACTTGAAACTACAGCAGCCCAGAATTCAATTATATTTTTGTCCTCGAAATAAGATATCGTCTCAGACTCATTGAGAATATTTATTCTGTTTATGATATCTCTGAATTGAACGCCAGGAGGATTGTGGCTTTTATCTCCTTCGAGTCTTACCATTTTTTTCAGTTCTCTTCCGTCAACCGTAAAAACCTGTACCAACACCACTTCGTCATCCTGCATAATGCCTTCAATAGGATCTCTCAGCAAATCCTTATTTTCTGCAAATACGCCAAGCCGGGAGTTATAAGCAAGCAGTCTCGTCAGCTGTTCGCCTTCTGATATCAGATCATTCTTCATTGTTTTCCGCTGGTAAAATGTGAAAAATGACGTAAAAGAAAAAAAGATAATTACAATAAATAAGGTAAACCAGAAAAATATCCTGGCCGCTAAGCTCTCACGATTAACTATATGAATGTTCGGGCATTTCACTTCATCACTCTCCATTCAGAATCATTTCTAACATGACAGTTTAATCATTTATTTTTATCCCCAGCTTCTTCACAGTCACCTGATTAATTGTAATGTTGATTTTCCGTGCGTTCTCATCCGGCATTTCTTTGACATCAGATCCGGATAGAATCTGATGCGTCAATTCCCAGGCCTGTTCCCCTATGTCATGAGCATCTATACCGAGTGACATCAGTGCTCCCATTTCCAGGTATTTCTCAGAAAAAGTAATTACGGGGATCCTGTGCTCAATGGAAAATAACATTAAATACTCTACAGTCTCAGGAGTGATGACCATTATATCAGGCAGCATCCAGAAAGCATGTATCTCTTCTTTCATGCTATTTAACGTGGAAGGAACTTTCATTGATTGATGAATTTCCCTTGTCACAAGATTTATTCCATGGGCAGGCGCAGCGGCACTGGCACGCTGAACAAAAGGTGCTGTCCTTGCCGGATCGTAGATGACCCCGATATTGGTCATGTCCGGCAACGCGTGCTTAACTGCGGCTAATTGTATATCAGGAGCTATATTCAGGCTGACTCCGGTGATATTGTCGCTTTTAGAAAGTAAAGACGATGGATTCAGTACCATGAGATAAACAATAGGCGTATCATTCATTGTCTTGACCCGCTTGAGTGCTTCCATTCCTATGGCAATAATGACATTTGGCTTTTCACTATGAATTTTTTTGACTATATCCACACCCTGTGATTCTGACACGATAATCCGTGCCGGTGTGCAGTTACAGCGATTTTGAAAGCCAAGGAAGGCATCGTTATATGGCTTTATATTCATGCTTTGGACGGCAACAATCTCTGCAGCAGAAATCACGAGCGGGGAAAATAACAGTAACAGGATAATCATCATGCTCGATGACAATTCACCCTGAACTCTCTTGAACAACCCGGAGGATAAGAAATTATCTTTTAGTTTCATTGTTTAAACATATTGAGTTTACTGTCTCACGATGACAATGCCAAGTTTGCATCGAATCAAACGTTGAGCCCCATAGACTTTTTCCCAGGTGATCGGTACTATATTATGCAATGTCTTCGGGGATTTTTATCAGGAATGAACGTACACACATACATTTAGGACTGAGCATAAGTAGTTCTATCAGTTTTTTTAATGCTGTCAGCTTCTCCGGCAAAAATACATAAACATATTATTTAAGCAATAATCTTCGGAAATATCACCTGTCATTTCCGACAGGTGATATTTCCTTAGGGAAATTGGTAACTATAGTATGAACAAAAGGGAATGCAGAAATTTTCACATTGGCGTCATAGTATTTCTCGCGTTCTTTGCGGCAAATACTCTGTTGACTCACTCAATTGCTAATGCCCAGTCGGAAGAGGAAATGATGGTACTGCAGATGTACTTCAAGGAGGATGAGCTTGTCGTTACCCCTACCAGGACCCGGAAGCCACTTTCACAAGTTGCAGAAAATATCTCGGTTATTTCTGAATCGGACATTAAAAAAATGAATGCCCATACGCTTACTGATGTTCTGTTTACTGTTACAGGTGTACAGACAGATATCAGGGGCGGTGTCGGAAGTGAAGCATCAGCTCTCATAGAGGGATCTGATTTCAGACATGTCCTCGTAAAAATAGACGGTGTTACCCAGAACAATCTCTCCGACAACATCACTGACATCAGCGCTATCCCGGTACAGCACATTGCAAGGATAGAAATCATTAAGGGGCCGGCCTCATCATCATGGGGTTCATCCCTTGGAGGAATCATTAATATCATTACAAAATCTCCAGACAACTCACGGAAAGGAGGGGGATCTTTATCCGCCGCTCTTGGTGAAAGAGGGACAGGTGATACCAGAGTTGAGACTTCAGGCCGCATAGGGGACATCGGATACTATCTCTCTGCCAACCACCTCACCTCCGACGGACTGCGACCACACACCGATTTTGATGAAGACAATGTATATACGAAATTAATATGGAACATGACTTCTCAAACGGCTGCTACAGTTACGTTCGGATATAATGAAGGCTCAAGGGGACGGGGACAGGACCCCTCTGTTGACATTTTACTGGACAATGAATTCGAATACTTTTTTTCCACTCTATCCCTGGATCACTCTATAAACAATAATGCTGATATAAATGTTTCACTCAGGACTTCAAAAAAGAATGCGGATTTTTCATTTAACAGTATGAGTACAGGAGATGAACTGGCTAGGGACACCTTTGATGATAAAGAAACAGGGGTCACTGCTCAGGTCCTGTGGACATCTGACATGCACAACGTGGTAATGGGAGCTGAGTATGATAATGGGAAATTGCATTCAGATAATGTTCAAAATGGCTTTCAGCGCCTGGACGAATGGGCTGTGTATGCCAATGATACGATATCGGTGAGCGATCTGTCATTAACCCCGGGGGTACGCTATGACCACACCAATACAAACGATGACTTCATCAGTCCAAGCGTCGGACTGACGTATACACTTTCTGATAAAACGGTGTTAAGGGCTTATGTATCAAGAGGCTTCAGTATCCCCCCTCTATCATTCACCTTTGCTACCGGTTTCTTTTCTGTTCCGAATCCCGACCTTGATGTTGAAAAAGTCTGGTCATACCAGACCGGTATCGAATCTACTGCATTGAAATACCTGAGGGTTAAATCCACCCTGTTTAGACATGACATATCGGACGCAATTGTAAATGAAGCACAGCCTGACGGTACCTTTAAGGCAGTCAATGAAGAGAAGCACAGAAGGCAGGGAGTGGAAGTGGAAATAAAGACAGTGCCTTTTCATAATACCTCACTTTTTGCAGGCTTTATCTTTGTCGATGCCAAAAACAGGAGCACAGGCGACAGGTTAACTGAAGTGCCAAGATATACCTATGATACCGGCATCCAGTACGATGATAACAAATCTCTCAACGCTCTGTTCAAGGGACGCTATACATGGTGGAACGCTCAGTCGGATTTAAGCGCTCAATACTCTGACTTTATCTGGGACCTGAATATCTCAAAAAAAATATTCGAGAAAGAAAACAGCAGAGGCGACGTTTTTCTGACTGTCCATAATGTATTTAACGGTTCGCAATATTTAATTGATCTGTTCAAGAACCCGCAGAGATGGATAGAAGGTGGTGTACGTTTGAATTTCTGATAAATGAATCAGATTGTCTGAAAAAGTCCGCATTCCTCCTTTGGAGGTTAAATCCTGTTCGTGAAGGGAGAGAAAAATGGTAAAGAAAGAAAAGAAAAAAATCGTAGTCCTCGATAAGGGGGTAAAAAACGCAGCCGGCCCAATGGGTATGTGTTGCCACGGAGCTTTTCTTTATATGAGAAGATAACCATCAGCGTCACTCAACAAAAGAAGGGGAGGAAACTCCCCTTTTTTATTATTACAAAGAATGCACTTATCAAAATATATAAAAATCTTTCCCTGCAAAGATAATTCAGAATATCACCTTTTATACTCTACAAAGAAGGCATCAAAGATTCTTCTCCATGAGTCCACTCTCCAGGACATACAGCAGGGGGACCTTTCACCCGAAGACCAAAAGACGCTAACGGACCTCGGATTTCTCGTGCCTGATACAAAATCAGAACAGGAAGAATTCCTCAGGCTCGTTCAAGAGGGCGATGAAAAAAAGGATTTTAATGCCATTGTTGTCCTGAATCTTGACTGTAATCTCGCATGTTCATATTGTTTCGAAGGAACCATGAAGGGCAGGCACTACATGTCTTTGAATACAGCAGACCTGTTCATGGATTTTACAAAAGGATATTTTGCCAAGGGGAAAAGTGCACATATCGATTTTTATGGCGGCGAGCCGCTCCTCAGCTTTGACATGATTAAATATATTTCCGGCAAATTAAAAGCATCCGCTGAAAAACTTGATTTGCAATACACCTTTGGAATGATAACAAACGGTACGCTCCTCACGAAAAGCAGAGTCCAGGAACTGCTCCCCTTAAATTTGAGAGATGCAAAAGTCACCCTTGATGGATTAAAGGAAAATCACGACCGATTCAGGCCATTCAGGAAAGGATCAGGTTCCTTCGACATCATCATTCGCAATATTCGTGAAGTTTGTGAAATTCTCACGATACAGATAGGAGGAAACTATACCAGGAAAAACTTCAGGGATTTCCCGCTCCTGCTCGATTTCCTGATCGATCAGGGAATCACACCTGACAAGGTTGACATGATAAAATTCGATCCCGTAACTCAAGCGAGCAGAGAATTTGCCCTCCCTGATTTCAGGGACGGCGCGGAATCCACAAATGAACCATGGATCATCGATGCGAGCATTTACCTCAGGGAGGAGATATTGAAGAGAGGGTTTGACACTCCCAGAATAACACCGTCACGGTGTGCAATAGAGTTCAAGAATGACTTCATCGTAAACCATGACGGAACGCTCTATAAATGCCCTGCCTTTATAGGTCAGAAAGATTTTCAGGTCGGTGACGTGATATCCGGTATAAAAGACTACGCAAAATCATATAATCTGGCCATCTGGAAAACTGACAAATGCCTTGAATGTGAATATCTGCCCCTCTGCTTTGGCGGATGCAGGTTCATGAAGCATTTGAGGGATGGACACATTGATGATATTGATTGCAGAAAATCCTACCTTGATGCTACACTCGAGAAGTTTCTCACGCAAGAGATAACATACACGCTGAAAGCCGGAGACAATTGAGATCAGCAGCCACAAAAAACCTTCAAATATTTACAGCAGTCAGTTCCATCTGGGCAGTTGTTTTGGGAATCATTGGCCCATTCTACGTTGTTCAGGTTGAAAAACTGAGTGGCGGAATGGATAAGCTGGGGTTGGCATTCAGTATTATGATCCTTGTTCAGTCCGCAACGACCTATCTTGCCGGTCATTTCTCGGACAGACTAGGCAGAAAAGCTTTTCTCTTTGCCACTGCCTATACTGACTCTATCATTCTTTTTCTGTACACTGTAATCACTGAAACATATCAATTATATATATTACAGGCAACATTAGGCATTACCAATGGAATTGTCGGAACGATAAGCACATCCCTGCTGGGAGATCTGACCAGAAAAGAAAAACGGGGCAAAAGCATTGGAAAGTTCAATGCTTTTGTCAGTCTGTCGTCAGCGGCAGGCCTGGCACTGGGAGGCTATTTGGTGAAGATCTACGGCCTTAAATATTTATTTTATCTGGCATCAATTATTGTGGCACTTTCATCAGTGTTGCTCTTTTTCATAAATGAAGACAACACCGAAACATAGTACATCCCATTTATCTTCTCTGACAACAAACTTGGCACAAGCAATAAATGTATCGTGACTGGAATAGTATTGATTTAATCAATGAATTCCTTAATAATAAATATTATTTCTAAGGCTCCCGCAGGTGTATGAATAAAATTCTGATAATTGATGACGACAAAGATATGCAATCCATTCTCTCTGATATCGTAGACTCAGAGGGGTACAGATCTATTGTTGCGGGAAATGGCAGAAAAGCCCTTCAGCAAATCAGGAAACACATTCCAGATCTGATTTTGTTGGACATGAAACTTCCCGGCATGAATGGAATGAAGGTATTGGAAAAAATAAAAAATATTGACAGGGATCTCAAAGTCCTAATGCTCACCGGATATGGAGACATCAAAGACGCTGTTCAGGCGATTAAGCTTGGAGCATTTGATTATATAACCAAACCTTTTGATAATGATGAAATAGTGAAGCACATTAAAAATGCAATGCAGAGCCGAAATTGTACCAACGGGAGAGACATCGTTCTTTCTTTAAGAGAAAGGGAAGTGCTTCACTGGTTAAAGAAGGGGAAAAGTTCATGGGATATAGCCGCTATCCTCAATATCAGTGAAAGGACAGTATATTTTCACGTCAATAACATAATGCAGAAACTGAACGCAGTAAGCAGAACGCAGGCAGTCGCGATTGCCCTTGAGAAAGGACTCATCAGTACCGAATAAACATTTTCTTATTACTTCCCCTTTGTCCAGCCTCACCAAAAATATTTATCATACCTGGCCAGGCACATTCGTCGAACGCATGAATTCTTCCCTTGTTCTTATCATTTTCCTGATCGCACAGCATATGTCTAATGCTATGCCTTTTTCTTTATTATTCCAACAGAATCACCAAAGAAATAGCATAAGCACCTGTCGTTTCCTACAGGTGATGAAAAAAAGTCAAAGTTGTATCCTAGAGTGAGCAAAACATTCAGGAAAAACGCTCTTGTCTTTTAACACAATAATTCAAGAAGTTTCAGTATAGAAAGTGAAATTTTCTGTCCCAGGGGGCTGGGCATCATCGTTTTCCTAAGATTGAGGGGAGAGGAAAATAGTGGGGTGTTCACTTATTTTTTTCCCCTTCACCCCCACCCTCCCCCATAAATAGAGAGTTCATTTTTCTATATTTCTCTTTTCACTGATGAGTGACATAATTCGCTGCGGGAAGGGGGTACATCTATTGCAATGTTGCTATTTAATTCAGTGGACCGGTTGGACAGACTTATTTTGCAAACTTAGATATCAAGGACCCGATATTCTGAGTTTTCATGAACTTGAACGTTACTGCAAAAACGATAATTACATTCAATGCCCTTATTATCAAAAAACATCGAAAAGTATACATAAATAACAATGATTAAGGAGAAAAGTGCTGATATTAAAAAGAGGAGGACAAAGAGGAAGGCAGAACAACGCGTATGTATCGTCGATGACCACCCCATTCTTCGCCAGGGGCTGGCCGCCCTCATTAATCAGGAAATGGGCATGAAAGTTTGCTGTGAATCAAAAGATATGAAGGAAGCTCTTCAGTGTATTGGCGTGCATCATCCTGACATCGCAATTATCGACATAGCCCTTGGACAGAAGAGTGGACTGCGGCTTATAGAAGAACTTTCCGGGAAGTACCCGGGAATGCCGACCATGGTCCTCTCCATGCATGATGAATCTCTCTACGCTGAACGTAGTCTCAGAGCAGGGGCAAGGGGTTATATTATGAAAAAAGAACCACCTGAAAGAATAATAGTAGCTTTAAAAAAAATACTGGAGGGTGATATATATGTAAGCGAAAGTTTAAGCGTAAAATTACTGAACAAACTGAGGGGAAGACATCCTGGAGACTATAGCTCGCCGATAGACCAATTAAGCAACCGCGAACTGGAGGTATTTGAACTCCTGGGACAAGGGATGAAAACCAGAGAGATTGCGAAAAAATTGAGCCTTAGCGTCAAGACAATAGAGACATACGTAGATCATATTAAAAAGAAAATGAATTTCAGGGATTCACGCCACCTCTTCATGCATGCCATTCAGTGGGTCATGAGGGAGCCTTCAGAATAATAATTATCCGCCTCTCGGGTCTTCTGAAAAATAGCCTGCTATTATAAAGAATAGTTCAAATTTTATTCAGAATATGATATTATATGTAAATATTTATCACACTTACCGTCTTGCCATATAAACAATAATTACATTAAATTATTAGGGGACAACCTGGAAATGCCGAATGAAAAACCCTGCGCTCTCGTGATCGACGACGATTTTAGCGTCAGACAGTCACTGAAACTGCTATTAAGTGATTACTATCATGTTCTCACAGCAGCGGGAAGTTTTGAAGGACAGCTTTACCTGACAGTTCATTCTGTTGATATCGTACTCCTGGATATCAGGCTGAAGGAAAGCAACGGGCTCGAACTGCTCGCATATATTAAACATATGCACCCCTATACCGAAGTTATCATGATTACAGCATATGCAAGCCTCGAAACCACACAAAAAGCAATCCGCCTTGGTGCCTTTGATTACCTGATCAAGCCTTTCGACAAAAATGAGCTGACAGGTGCGATGAACAGCGCCATGTCACAGAGGAATGATAAACTGAGCATTAAGAATGAGCTTGACAAGCTGAGGGAATCAACGCTGTACCTGGAACAATTGATAAGGAACGTAAAAAGTACCCTGGTCAGCAGCAGCGAAAACATTATGACTGCCATGCTGATCAACATAGATTCAAGAGACGGTTACACCTGGTCACACGTAAGAAGGGTCACCGACCTGTCATCAATGATAGCAAGAACAATAAACATGTCTGATGAACAGATACAGTGGTTGAAATGCTCATCCCTGCTGCACGACATTGGAAAAATCAACATTGACGGCGACATTCTGAAGAAAGACAGAGAGTTGACAGAAGATGAATATACAATTATAAAAAAGCACCCTGAAGAAGGAGCAGAAATCTTACGGCCCATTCCCTTTCTCGAACGTGCCATTCCTTCCATAAAGCATCACCATGAGAGATATGACGGCACAGGCTATCCCGGGGCCCTGAAAGGGGAGGAAATCCCTTTTGGTGCGAGAATACTCGCTGTCGCTGATGCCATTGATTCAATGACGAATTCACCGTTGAAACAAAATCCCTATGCGAAGGAAAAGGTCGAAAAAGAGCTTCAGCTGCACTCGGGATCACAATTTGATCCGGAAGTAGTCGATGTGGTACGTAATAAAGATTTATTGTCCTTTTTTTAGCGTATCGATTTCTTCAGAGCATTGAATGTTCGCAACACAGCACAGGGATTCAAATATGCTGATCATCGAAGAATGAACAGAAGAGTTGCCGCGCCTTAATTTCCTCAGCAATGAAAGAAACGCGTATTCCTCGTCGGTCAGTTTTGTCCCCTGATGATCGCCAATAAGATGGACAAAGTCCGTATAGCCATACTCCCGCAATAACTTCTTGATTTCATTTGGCGTGAAGCCAAGGGATTCCACAATTTTGATAAAAATAGGCTCAATAACTTTCTTCTGGTGCAGTATGAGCTGTCTGCACGTTTCACGGGACACGACCTGCTTTACAGAAGAATTTTGATAAAACTGTTCAACCGTCTCCCACCCCTGCTGATGCATTTTTTTTGTAAGCCTGTTGTCAGGATAAATTATTTTTCTCTTCATAATTAGTAGTGTAGCATCCCGAGCCACTTTTAGCAACCAATTGGGCACGCTTAAGCAAACAGCTTGACATTTAATTTCAATTCGATTAAAATAACAGTACCTTTTAAGTATAATCCCCCGGAAAGTGAGAATGAAGCGGTGTTTTCAGAGAGAGATATAGCCTTACAGTGCAGTGCATGCAAAGGCCATTGTGACCGTATACAAAAATGCCCGTTGAAAGCAGAATTGACGGAGAGGCAGACATCGAGAATGTTTCCGGTCGTCCCTGGTGAGTGGAATTTTTCAAACACAATTCAGTCTGCACGCATGAAGCTGAATGACGACTTCACAACGGAAGAGCTTATTTCCGGCCTTGGTAAGCTAAACAGTAAACTCTAGACAAAGGGGTACGGAAAGCCCGTAGAACGAGACGCATCTGTAATACTGCAATTGCTGCAGAAAAACTGCCTCCTGGCAGATTTTCCAAACAATTGCAGGGAGTTAGGGGACATGGCTGAAGTGTATATTCAATCCACTTCTTCCTTATTTTTTATTACACGCACTGGCTGACATACCTCTGCGCTCAGAAGAGAAGTTGCACATTCAAAATATCAGGAAGAAGGAGTGGAATAATGAATCAAGATATCGGGACAATACAGAACTTATCAGAAAGAGAAAAAGAGGTCCTTGGCTGGCTGACAAAAGGGAAAAGCTCCTGGGATGTCTCAGCCATACTGAATATAAGTGAGAGAACGGTGAATTTTCACGTACAGAATATAATGCAGAAATTGAATGCAGTGAGCAGAACCCAGGCTGTGGCAGTTGCCCTCGAGAAGGGTATCATTAATACAGACTGAAAATCTTCACGACTCCTCATCCATTCCAGCATTAGTGTGGAAGGTTTACAAAAAAATACATCCCGGATCACCAATACAGCATGTGTAGCGGCATTCATGATAAAATAACACATCCCTTTCATTCGACATGCCTGGCCTATAGGTAGTGGACCGGGAACAAAAGTAAGCTGTGCAATCATTCCGGCCATGGCAGCGAGAGGTACAGAAACATGGGGAAGGCAACTTCGACAGATGCTGCGGATTTTCGTTCATGATAAAAAACCTTCAGGCAGATAGAATATCACTATGAGTCATAAAGACAGCAAAGAATCAGCATTTTCAGAAGACAGTAAGCAGAACCTTCAGGACAAAGAAAACGTCAAGAGAGATAATATTCACCTTATGATGGAGGTGGAAGATAAAACTTCTGAATTGAGATCGGTTATCGAGCTTTTGCAGGATGAAATCCTGGAGCGCCGAAAAACTGAAGAAGCCTTAAGGCAGAGTGAACAGCAGTATCGCGGGCTTTTTAATTATATGAGCAGCGGGGTTGCTGTCCTGGAGTCCTCAGGAAATGGGACGGATTTCATTTTCAGGGACTTCAATCATGCCGGAGAACAAATTGACGGTCTCACGAAAGAGGATATTATCGGAGAAAAAGTGACAAAGGTATTTCCGGGCATTCGGGAGTGCGGCCTGTTTGATGTCTTTCAGCGTGTCTGGAAGACCGGGAAGCCGGAACATCATCCTGTTACTTTATACAGCGATGACAGGATTTCAGGATGGAAAAAAACCTACGTTTACAAACTGCCTTCCGGTGATATTGCGGCAGTATATGACAATGTTACAGAACAGGTACAGGCGACGGAGAGAGAATCGGAACTTCTGAGAGAACTGAAAAACATATTCGACAATTTCCCTGTCGGCATTGTTTACCTCAACAAGGATTATAAAATCATAAGTACCAACCGGTTCTTTAATGAGTTTGCAGGTTTTCGTGAAGGAGAGCTTGCAGGGGAATTATGCTACGAGTCAGTCGGTGAATTTTCCGCAAATAGTGAAAGGACAGGGATCGAAAAAGTCTGTACCTTTTGCAAAAAAAACGAGTGCCAGCAATCGAAAAAACCCACCTCAATAGAAAGACCATTAAATGATAAATTCGTTAGAGTCACAACAATCCCCGAATTTGATGAAGAGGGGAATATCTCCCGCTTTATGGAAATAATCGAAGATATCACCGAACGGAAACACGCGCAGGCCGAGGTCATGCGTTCCAGCCACCTGGCCGCCCTCGGGGAACTGGCAGCAGGAGTGGCTCACGAAATCAACAATCCCATCAATGGTATTATTAATTACACTCAGATTTTACTGAATAAAGGGGAAAGGGGGAGTAAAGAGCATGAAATTGCAGGAAGAATTATTAAGGAGGGGGACCGCATCGCAGGCATTGTCAGCAACCTCCTTTCCTTTGCCCGAGATAGAAAAGAAGAAAAAACCCGGATAAATCTTCGTGATGTTCTGTCAGACTCCCTGGCATTAACAGAAACCCAGATAATAAAAGACGGGATCAAACTGAACGTTTATTTCCCGTCTTCATTGCCTGAAATTATCGCGCAGCCTCAGCAGCTCGAGCAGGTATTTCTGAATGTTATCAGCAATGCACGGTATGCCCTGAACGAGAAATATCCGGGGAACCATGAGGATAAGATTTTTGAAATTCGCGGGGGAGAAACTGAAACTGGAAGCGGGACGGGAATCAGGATAATGTTTCATGACCACGGACTTGGAATCCCTGCGAACATACAGGATAAAATAATGAACCCCTTTTTCTCTACAAAGCCCAGCGGCATTGGAACCGGCCTGGGATTAAGTATCAGTCACGGGATTGTGACTGATCATGGCGGCAAATTAAGTATCGACAGCACCGAAGGAGAGTTTACGAAAGTCATAATTGAACTGCCGGTTATGATTTAAAGAATGCATTCTGACAGTATGCTTCTCATATCAACGGGGATCATCTGGAGTTTATAAATCAGCTTTTCAAGAATTTAACACTATATTATGGCAAAAATTCTTATCGTCGACGACGAAGAGAGCATACGATTTACCTTTGACAGCTTTCTGTCTGATGAGGGACACGAGGTGGCGTCTGCCGCAAGCTTTGACGAGGCCCTCAGGATAATTTCAGACAGTGTGTTTGACCTGATATTTATGGACATCGTGCTGGGAGGGAAAACAGGGATTGATCTCCTGAAGGAAGTCAAAGAAGCAGACGCCCACGGCCCGGTCGTCATGATTACCGGCTTCCCCAATGTTGAAACGGCCTCCGATGCTCTCCGCATAGGTGCTTTTGATTACATTTTCAAACCTGTAAAACAGGAGGCTCTGCTCCACACTACCAGTATGGCATTGCAATACAAGGCCCTTCAGGACGAAAATGAAAAGTACCGTTCAAACCTGGAAGCGATCTTCAGGAGTGTCAAGGACGCGATTGTCACGGTAGACAAAAACCTGCTCATACTCGAAGTCAATGAAGCTGCAAAAAAAATCTGCGCAATAAACCGGGATTCCATCGGGAAGAACCTCTCAGGCATACTGACTCACTGCAACGGAAAGTGTCTTGATGCCGTGAGTGAAACGGTCACGCACAATACATACATCGAAACTCACCGCATCGAGTGCCAGCACAATGGAAGGCATCGTCAGGTGGTAACCATAAACACATCGCCTCTGCTTGGCAGCCGGGGTGAATTTTCAGGTGCCGTTATGGTTGTCCGCGATGATACGCGCCTGAACGAACTAGAGCGTGACCTGGAGGAACGCCGTCAGTTTCATCATATCATTGGTCAGAACAAAGAAATGCAAAGAATTTATTCTCTTATTGAAGATCTTGCCGATGTTCAGACAACAGTGTTAATTACTGGAGAAAGCGGCACAGGCAAGGAACTGGTTGCCGAAGCAATACATTATAAGGGAAACAGAAGCAGCAAACCTCTCGTAAAAGTAAACTGTGCCGCCCTTACAGAGAGCCTTCTGGAAAGTGAACTTTTCGGCCATGTCAAAGGGGCATTCACCGGCGCTGACAAAGACAAGACCGGGAGGTTTCAGAGGGCAGATAAAGGGACTATCTTTCTCGATGAAATAGGTGATCTTTCTCCTCAAATGCAGCTTCGGCTGCTGAGAGTGCTTCAGGAAAAAGTGTTTGAACGCGTCGGTGACTCGACACCGGTAAAAGTGGATGTTCGCGTGATTACTGCCACAAACCAGGACCTCACCCGGAAAGTCAGGTCAGGGGAATTCAGGGAAGATCTTTACTACAGGCTAAATGTTGTCGAACTGACATTGCCCCCCCTCCGGGAACGAACAGATGATATAATGCTCCTGGTAGATTATTTCATTCAGAAGTTTAATGAAAATTTCACCAAACAGGTCACAGCAATATCTGATGATGTTAAAAAAATCTTTCTGGACTACCCGTGGCCGGGCAATATTCGCGAACTCGAGCATACTCTTGAGCATGCCTTTGTAACGGTACGGCAAAGCACCATCACTGCTGACCGGTTACCGCAACATTTTGTTCATGTTAAAACTTCCTCCTCCCTCCCAAAAGAAGAAGAACAGGGAATCATCCGGGATGCCCTGAAAAAGACGGATTTTAACAAGGCAAAGGCTGCACGCCTGCTGGGCATAAGCCGACAAACAATTTATAGAAAGATCAAAGAGCTGGAAATAGAAAAATAGTTCAACATCCCGGATTTAGCGTCTGTATATGTGTAACATGATACATATATGTAACATTACATATCTGTCTTATGAGACATTTATGACGATACTGCACCTGCTTTTCAATACTCAGCAATAAACAGATCATCCATTTTCTCACCTGCCTTCAATCTCATTACCTATTGAATATTAAGGATTTCCTGGAACATCATGTCTGAAAGTTGAAATAATTTCCATTCATCTCTGCAGATCATGCAGCCTGGAATGTTCTGGCATACATCTTGATAGAGCTAATGTATCTTTAGTTAATTTTACAGTTAGAACCTTATACATAAAAAAGCATGTATTACGGGAATGGAATGAAAGGTTACCCATATGAAAGTGTCAAGAAAAGAAGCATCCGTTTTAAAAGCCAATTGCCCCAACCTCGTCGAATTAGGAGGCTGGGGTTGCTCTCTGTGCAGGGAAAGACTCTATGAACCAGGATTTCTTCCTTCTTCTGAAATAGCAGATTACTGCGAAAAGGGGAATTTCGACAAGTGCGCATTCTATACAGCACAATCGTAAGTCTCACAACCGGGCATGGCGCATCTCATGCAATGAAAAATGATATGTAGTATTTCGCGCCTGAATAAAGAGGCATGGATGATGAAATTTTCGATCAGCAAAAACCTCAGAGACGATACAAAGTGCAAAAAGGATTTTTCATGTCTGAAAGGGAAAGAACGATCATTCTGTGATATTTATGATTCTTCTGCAGGGCGGGTGCACTTCATCAGGCCTCTGAACAGCGATACTCTATGCAGTTACAAGATGACATTTGGCTATTCTTTTACCTGCAATTGCCCTGTAAGAAAGGATCTTTACAATCGCTACGGGGTCTGAATAAAAGACGTCACAAGGAGATAAAATGGGAGTTCGGGTCAACAACAAGCTCTGCCCTTTTGTAAAGAATCCTCGGAATGAGTGTTACTGTTTCAATCTAAACAGCAGAAACATAAATCCTGCAATCCATTACTGCAGCAATCATTTTAAAACATGTGAAATTTTCAAAAAAGAATTGGTCAAAGGCAGTCTGACAGATAATCCACACAGAGAAAATAATCATTGTTGATGCTATGAACAGAAAAATAAATTATACATATGAACAGCTTGGAAGCGTAGGCGTATTCAACCTGACAGGGGAACTGACCCTGGATAATGAAGATGACTTAAAACTGATTCTCATGAGAGCAATACATGGCAACGACCGGGCAGTACTCAACTTAAGAAAAGTCACCCGCCTTGATCGTCATTGTGTTCATTTACTAAAAAAGGGGTATTGCACATCCCTTCGCCTAAGACGTCCGATCATTTTAACCAAGGTCCCGCGGGATTGTATGAAAGATATCTGCAACTGTGATGTCTCTGAAACACTTGATAATGATTGGATTGCGGGTCAGAAGGGAAATACAGCTTAGCACCACAAAAAGGAATGATCATGGGATACAGGAATCTGGCAGAAGCAGTCATTCTACAATCACTGGAAGATCTTTGCCATCCCTCACACAGAAGGGAAAGCAAAGAGTTTTTCAAAGGCGATGGATATAAAATCTGTGCTGAAATTGCGGAAATACCTTTTCATAAAAAAAACAATAACAATGGAGGAGGGAGAAAACATGGGAGAACGGCTGGCGTGCAAAGAGCGTAAAGAAACGGGAAGACAAGAGGCAACAGCAGAGAACACTGCACATTCTGTACGCGGGGCAAGAAGAATTGCACCTTCAATTAACTATACATCCGATGACCCTATAAAGATGTACCTCAGAGATATGGAATCGCTCACCCTTCTTACGAAGCAGGGGGAAGTGTCAATCGCCAGGGTCATAGAATCAGGGAAGGAGAACATAGAAGAAATCATTTTCAGGTCTCCTCTGGTATTCGATCAAATCATAGACCTCTCCCGCCAGTTGAGGGAGCGGCAGGTATCCATAAACAACATATGTTCCATTGAGAAACTCGTTTCAGGGAATTCTAAATCTGGCAGGATGTTAAGCACATCAACACCATCAAATTTGTCAATACAGGCAGGAACACAATTACAGAACGACTCAGTAGTAGACAGGAAGCAGGCTGAAGATATTTTCATGAGAAGCATCAAGTCGTTAAAATACCTTGTCAAAAAAAGGAACCCTGAGGTCCGGACTTTATCGGGCAATAAATCAGACACGTCCCGGATTGAAGACAGGAGCAGAAAAATCGCTGATAAAATATCTTCTCTTCACCTGAAAGAGAAAATATTCGAAGATTTGCTTCTTCAGTATAAGGAAATGATATCCCGTCACAACTCTCTCAGTAAGGAAGCCCTCGATGTTCGCGAGCAGATGTCCGCTCCTGTCAGGAAATTGAAGACAGGAAGCATAACATTCAAAAACGAGAACGGTCGGGACGACAAGTCTGTTACAGTCAAAAGTCTTCGTGTGACGCACAGGAGACTCAAGACTGAGATAAAGGAACTGGAGTCACAACTGGGGATAGAAGGAGCGAAAGCAGAGGAAGCTTTAAACCTGATTCATGAAAAGGAGAAAGAAATAAGTGACGCCAAGAAGCTGCTGACAGAATCAAACCTCAGACTCGTTATCAGCATAGCCAGAAAATACATTGGGCGCGGCCTCAGTTTGTCCGACCTTATCCAGGAGGGGAACATCGGTCTTATGAGAGCTGTTGACAAGTTTGATTATAAAAAAGGATATAAATTCAGCACCTATGCAACATGGTGGATAAAGCAGGCGATTACCAGGGCTCTTGCCGATCAGGCAAGAACAATACGACTTCCCGTACACATGATTGAAACAATAAACAGGCTTACCCAGGTATCAAAACACCTTGTGCAGGAACTTGGGAGAGAACCCCGGGTGGAGGAAATTGCAGAACAAATGGAACTTACCGTTGAAAAAGTCAGGGGTATTCTGAAAATATGCAAAGAGCCCATATCACTCGAGACCCCGATCGGCAGCGACGAAGACAGCCACCTAGAAGATTTCATAGAGGACAAGGCATCCCTTATTCCCCTGGACACGGTTATACACCAGGAACTGAAAACACAGGTGAGAAAAGTTATTGACTCTCTGACCAGGAAAGAAGCTGAAATTATCAAAAAACGTTTCGGCATCGGGGACGATAACTCTCACACTCTTGAAGAAGTAGGTAAGCATTTCAAGGTTACCCGTGAGCGTATCAGACAGTTGGAAGGGAAGGCGCTGAGGAAGTTGCGCCATCCCCAAAGAAGTCACGTTCTGAAACTGTTCCTCGAAAAAAATACATAAAAACAGGGACAGAGGAGTCAAGAATTCAGGCAGAAAAGAAAAATGATTCACATTACCCTGTAAAAAGCCGGGGAAAGCGTTTACATCGTATGTAAGCGCTTTCCCTTTTTTGGCGCATCTCCTCTGAACCTTTGCCTTTCCCTGTGATTGTGCCCTGCTCTCATATTGTGCTGCTCCCGGCTTGAACCATCCGTCCGCGCCCCTTATAATTACTACATGGATGTTATTACTTCCCACCTGAATGCCGACTTCGATGCCCTTGCCTCTATGGTCGCTGCCGGAAAGTTCTATCACGATGCCGTTCTTGTCTTCCCCGGTTCCCAGGAGAAATCGGTGCGTGATTTCCTGGAAACTTCCCGTATCGCACCGAAATTAATGCGCCTCAAAGATATTAATCTGCAGGACGTCAGGCGTCTCATTCTCGTTGACGTCAGGAGTCCGGAAAGAATCGGGATATTTTCTGAACTTGTCGGCAAGGAAGGAGTAAGGGTCCACATTTTTGATCATCACCCGCTCACCGAGAATGATGTAAAAGGGGAAAAAGAGATCATCGAACATGTCGGGGCCACCACAACTATTTTTTCCGAGATGATACAGAGAGACAAAATCCGGATTACTCCCGTTGAAGCAACACTGTTTATGCTGGGGATATATGAAGAAACAGGGTCGCTTCTGTTCCCGTCCACAACGGTGAGGGACCTGACAGCCGCAGCGTACCTCCTCAGGAAGGGGGCTAACCTGAAAATCGTTTCACGCTTTTTCACAAAGGAGCTCGGCCCCGAGGAAATAGACCTTCTGAACGAGTTGATCCACGCAGGCAAAGACTTTCTCATTCACCACACGCGCGTAAAAATCACAAAGGCATCCAGAGAACGTTATATCGGAGACATTGCTTTTTTAGCTCACAAAATAAGGGAAGTTGATGAGAGCGATGCCATTTTCATTCTCGTCATGATGGAAGACAGAGTGCAGGTCATCGCGCGAAGCCATACGCCTGAAATTGACGTATCTGAAGTGCTCCATGAGATTGGCGGAGGCGGGCACCCCCAGGCTGCGTCTGCAGTGGTCCGAACCATGTCTCTTGAAGAGACAGAAAGCAGGCTGCTGGAAATTTTAAAGAATAAGATCCATCCGTCAAAAACTGCAAAGGATATTATGACCAGCCCTGTCATAACGATCCCCTTGAACAGAACCCTTAAGAATGCAGAAAAGACCTTGACGCAGTATGAAGTTAATGTTCTTCCCATTGTAAAGAACAGCCGGTTTTACGGGCTGATTTCCAGAGAAGTTGTTGAAAAGGCTTTATTCCACGGTTTTGGAAAAAGCAGACTTACAGAGTTTTGCACCACAGAAACCCCTTCAGTGACTCCGTCCACCCCAATAAATATTGTTGAGACAATGATGATCGAGCAGAACCAGAGATTTATGCCTGTCGTTGAAAATAAGAAAATTGTCGGCGCTATCACTCGTACCGACCTTTTACGGTCCCTCTACGAAAGTCTTCTGAGGAAAAGCAGAATATCGGACGGAGAACATCTGACCGGGAAACCCTCCATCGGCAAGAATCTTGCTTCCAGCATGAAGGCCAGGTTCAGCCCCGAGATAATAAACCTGCTCAAACTTTCAGGAGAAGTTGCCGACGAGCTCGGCTACTCTGCACATCTCGTCGGCGGATCAGTCAGAGATCTCATCCGGGGGGAGTCGAATTATGACATGGACATAGTTATTGAAGGAGACGGGATTGTCTTTGCGCAGGCGCTGGGGAAAAAACTAAATTCAAAAGTGATAAGTCACAAGAGATTTGGCACTGCCGTTGTTATAACAAAGTTTTTAAAATTTGATGTGGCCACAGCAAGGACCGAGTATTATGAATCGCCTGCCGCCCTTCCCCACGTAGAAATGTCTTCCATAAAAAAAGATTTGTATCGAAGAGATTTTACGATTAACACAATGGCGATCATGTTAGCCCCCGGACAATTTGGAAAGTTGATTGACTATTTCGGAGGACAGCGGGACATAAAGGAAAAAACCATAAGAATCCTCCACAACCTCAGCTTTATTGAAGACCCCACAAGGGCATTCAGGGCGATCAGATTTTCCGAGCGATTCGGGTTCAAAATTAGCAAACACACCGTAAATTTGATAAAAACAGCGGTTCGAATTAATCTCTTCAACAAGTTGTCCGGAACAAGAATGTATGATGAACTGAATCTTCTGTTCAATGAAACTGAACCCATGAATGCCATACAAAGACTAGCGAACTTCGATCTCTTAAAGTTCATACATAACGGCCTGACCGTAACGAATACTCTTGAGGAAACCTTTGATGCCATACAGGAAACATTGGCCTGGTTCAAACTCCTCTTCTTTGAAGAAGAATTAAACAAATCACATCTTTATCTCATGGCGCTGCTCGGTGAGTTAGAACCCGCAGAAAAAAGTGAAGCACTGCAAAGGCTTTTCGTTCCTCCAGGCGCGAGGGAAGAGATTCTTGCCGGAATTGAGCAGTCAAAGGAAACACTCAATAATCTGAATACAGCTTCCCATAAAGACATTTACTATACACTCATGCCTCTTGACATCCCCACCATACTCTTTACAATGGCAAAGACAAAGGACCAGGAACAGAAAAAGGCGATTTCTCTTTATTTAACCACCTTAAGAAAAATAAAGCCCGAACTTACAGGAAAGGACCTGAAACAGATAAAGTACGAACCAGGCCCCCTTTACAAAGAAATTTTAACATCATTGCTTGACGCAAGACTTGAAAGACGAATTA
>CALZGI010000217.1 GCA_945786855.1 Thermodesulfovibrionia bacterium
TATTGCCGGGTAATATCAAGCCCGTCCTGCCAGTTCTGAAACATGTCTGACAGACTGAGTCCATCCCTGTTACCGAGTTCAGATGCAAGATAAAGGTTCCAGCAACCTAATATGAATAAAACAGGCGGAAGAATGTAAAGTATCAGGTATGTAACAGCTTTTATTCCCGTATCAAACTCCTCAGATCTATTGCTGTCACTGTTATGTTCCATATATGTATTTTATCTGAAGTAGTGACTGATTAATATGATCGAATTCGGGATGAAAAGAACTTATTACTTCTCTTATACAAATGGTCTAAGCAGAATAGTCCTTTCGATGCTGTTCTGATATACTTAACGTTTCTTGAGATAAAAACCGGTTTTTTGTATATTCGGGTAAGAAACTTATAATTTATGCAAGGGAGGGAAAATGACGGAAAATGAATCAACTAAAAATGTTGTGATAACAGACATTCGAATGCCTTTAGGCTCAATGATGTCATTCATATTGAAACTTGCAATAGCAGCAATTCCTGCTGCACTACTTTTGACATTAGCTGTCTATCTGTTTTCGCTTTATGTATTCAGCCAGTTTCACGGGTGAAAGAGAAGTAACAGGTGACGCGTAACGCGTGCCGGGTAACAACGAATTACGATGAACTGATAACGAATAACAATTATCGTCTAACAAGAAATGAAAGACCAGAAAACCGTAATAATAGAATCTGCCCTGGACATATCAGAGAAAACAGGAAGCAACTGCGTCTATCTCTTTCTGAATACTTCCCGGGTTTGCCGATGGTTTTTAAAATCAGGACTCCATACTAATGACCACATAATCATCGTAATTCCGGATACGTTAAACATAAAGGACGCGGAGCTAAAGAAAGCGGGAGTCAGTGCAATAAGAAGCTGGTCAGGTAACCAGACCAGGTTCTCACAGATCAAGTATGCCTTCTTTCATGGTGTGATGCAGGGACTGATAAAACCTGACAGCAGGGTTGTATGCGTACTGGGTCCATGGGGGAAGGGCCATCTCGACACTATCACTGTCCATGATCTGGCACTGTCATGGAGTGAGGAATTCCCCTTTGATCCGCGTCTGCTTATATCAAAGAAGGCGCTTAACGCGGTCATGGCTGTTGTGGATATTGCTCTTGATATCGGTGCATTGGGCAGGGAAGGGAAGTCCATAGGAACCACCTTTATCATTGGAGACACTGAAGAGGTGCTTACATTATCTCATCAGGCAGTATTTAATCCCTTTAAAGGTTATCCGAAAAAAGAGAGAATCATTACGCGCTCCGAAGTGGTAGAAAGCATTAAGGAGTTTGCCCACCTTGACGGGGCGATCATAATAACGGACAATGGCACAATTGAGGCTGCCGGAAGACATCTTGATGCTGCAGGTGTTGTTACCAGACAGCTCAGGGGGCTTGGGTCCAGGCACAGGGCTGCTGCAGGTATGACCCGGAAGACAGAGGCGGTTGCGGTAGTGGTTTCGGAGAGCACCGGCAGGGTAACTATATTTGATAACGGCCGTATCATATCTTCTTTGGAACCGGTGATAAGCAGAAGGATTGTTTAATCCCCTAAACAATCTCCATTAGTCACAAATATGTTTAACCTGCAGGTACGTATCCGGCAAGTAACGAATTCAATGTCAAATTTCAAAGCTAAAATGCAAAAAAGGAAAAGCCTTCATATCTTAGAAATTATACATGGTTTCTCAGCATAAGCTCTGCAGGATGAGGATTAAGATAATACTGATTTTTTAAATACTGCTCATCATACTTGCGAACATAATGGTTAATTAATGTAATGGGGACGATGAGGGGAATGAGCCCTCCGTGGTAGTTTTCAATGACTTCCTGAAGCTCAGCTTTTTCATCTTTTGTAAGATTCTTTTTGAAATAACCGGCAAGGTGCATAAGGACATTTGTGTTCTTTTTTGTCGTTGCCTGCAGTTTGATGGCCTCCATGAAAGTGGTTATGTATTCATGAAAGAAATTCTTGTCCGCTTTTTTTCCTGCACCGGCTACCATTTTACCGAGAACCGAATAGTGTTTTTGACTGTGAGCCATCAGAAGAAGTTTGTGTGCTGTATGAAATGCTATCAGGCCTTTTAATCCCGTTTTTTCCTGAAGCATGTTTTTCCAGTGTCTGAATACAAACACTCTTTCTATAAAATTCTCTCTGATCAGAGGGTCATGAAGTCTGCCGTCATCTTCGACAGGTATAAGAGGGAAATTATCAATAAATGCAGCGGCAAAAATTCCCATCCCCTTCTTTCCCGGGACTCCTGAAGCTGAGTAGACTTTAACACCACTGTATCCTGAACTGGGAGATTTGCTCTTGAAAATGAATCCGCAGAGGTCTTCCTTTGCCAGGGTCTTTACCTTGGTCCGGATCCAGCTCTTCATCTTCTCCGTATGATCGATCCCTGTTTTTCTCGTCATCAAACGGGGTGAATCCGGTTCGCCGACGAGGCGCATCGCCTCCCTTGGTACAGGCAGACCGCATTCAACCTCGGGGCAGACCGGGTACCATGTAACGTATGTACCGAGTGTGCCGGTTAGAAAACGGTCATGCTGGTGTCCGCCGTCATAACGGACATTTTCACCGAGGAGACAGGTACTAATTCCCAGTTTTATCTTATTCTTCACAGAGTCACCCATCTGGTCTTTCCGATGCTTCTTTTAGTTCATTGAGCATCTTTATGGAAAGTTCATGAAGTTTTTTTTGGGGCAGCTGGAACAGGAGCTTTTTAATACTGCCGGCAGTAAAAATTTCCCTGCTCAAGACCCGGACACTGTTTTCTGATTCACTGAAGATAAACTCATGACGTGCTTTTACTCCATACTTTTCCCCTGACCATATGATACGCTTCCCCGGGACCACTTCTTCTACAATGGGCTCAACATGAACCGGTAATGCAAATGGACGAATGCAGAATTTGAAACGCTTCCCTTCTGTCAGCCTGTCCTGTTCCGAAGAGCTCTCTCCAAGGACAGAACTCCAGTTTCTCCAGCATGTGAGATCAGTGAATATATCCCATACCCGTTCAATATCAGCATTAATGGTGACAGAGTGTTCTATTTCCATTCAGAATCCGGTCACTCCCGGGCCTCCTGTTTCTTCCTTGAACGCGATTTTGACTGCATCGTTAAAAGAGGTCTTCTCGATTGGGACAAATTCATCGATACGGTTGTCCATGCAGATCACCTCATTTTTCATTCCCTCAATCAGGGGATGGGCAATACCAGAAGGGATGGGCGTTACAAGATCGACCCAGTATGCTGAAAGGGAAGGCGTAATAAAGGGCAGGTCAATTATGATTCTCTTTGCCAGTCCTCTTGCTTCAGCATACTGTTCCATCATTGATTTATAGGTCATAATGTCGGGACCGCCAATATCAAAGGTTTGACCTGCTGTTTCAGGATTCTTCAGGCATCCCGCAAGATAGTTTACAACATCCTGCACGGCAATAGGCTGTATTCTGGTCCTGATCCACTTTGGACAGGTCATGACCGGAAGCCGCTCCACAAGATACCGGAGCATTTCATACGATGCACCTCCTGCTCCGACAATAACAGCAGCCCGAAGGA
>CALZGI010000218.1 GCA_945786855.1 Thermodesulfovibrionia bacterium
ATTCCTGAACTTTCCCACAGGAATCCTGAAAACCTGCTCGAAAGTCTCACACGGGCAAACAGTGAAAAGCATAAAGTCAGAAAATTGCCGGCCATTTCACAAGTCACATACTGGGTAGGCCAGGCAAAAACACTGCCGAAAATTGTATCACACTAAATTATGTTCAGCATTGAGAGAAGAGGAGATGAGCCCGGACATGCTCATCTCCTTTTTTTAAAATAGCAACCCATATTCTGAGCGCCCAGAGATCGCAGGATACAGGTACGATCTGCAGTCAAAAAGTCAGGGAAGGGACAATTTATAAAGTCATCTCGGTACCTTGAGTGCAGCCGTGATGAGGCATGCCTGATATTTTCAAAGTGGTCTATCAGGGACTCAGTCCGGTAATAGAGAATTTAATGTCACATCGAATTATGAATTTATAAATTTTTTCTCCTCTGACTTACGTGCAGCCAGTGGAACAGAATTCACCATGAATAGGAGAGAGAAATGAGCATTCAACACACAATAGCCATGAGCGGCGCAAGCGGTTTCGTCGGCTCCCGTCTTAAAAAGGCCTTTCACAAACAGGGCTGGGAAGTCATCCCTCTCGGCAGAAATGACTTTCAGCTCAGTCCCGAGGGACTTGGAGAAATAATGAAGGGTGCAGATATAATCATCAACCTTGCAGGTGCCCCCATTATTGAACGCTGGACAGAGGAGTATAAAAAGATACTCTATGAAAGCAGAGTGTCCGTCACAAAAAAGCTCGTCCAGGCATGCTCCACAATGGAGACGGGGCCCGCATTATTTGTTTCGACGTCCGCTGTCGGCTATTATGCCTCGGGTGACGTAACTCATACTGAAGATGATCATGTACAATCCGATGACTTTCTCGGCCATCTGACCCGCGATTGGGAAAAAGAAGCGCTCTCTGCTGCCGACAAAGGCATGAGGACCGTCATCTTCCGGTTCGGCGTTGTCCTCGGAAGTGACGGCGGCGCCCTGAAGCAGATGCTCACGCCTTTTAAACTCGGCATGGGGGGGACCGTCGGTGACGGATCACAGGGTTTTTCCTGGGTCCATATTGATGACATAATTCGCGCTCATGAAAAAGTCATTGAAGATACCTCCTTTAAAGGCATCTATAATCTTACCTCCCCCAATCCAACAACAAACAGGGGACTGACGGAGGCATTGGGGAAGGCACTTGGACGTCCCGCATTCATGCGGGTCCCCAAATTTGTTCTTCGCATGCAGCTTGGCGAAGGGGCCCATGTGCTCATGGAAGGTCAGACTGTACTGCCGAAGAGACTTCTCGACAGCGGCTTTACTTTTTCACATCCTGACATTGAGGAAGCTGTGAAGGATTGTGTTTCTTGAGGGACGGATGTCTTTCTCGATCAGGATCTGGTTAGAAAGATTCAGGCGTTGTTCAAGCAATAATTAACTCGATGAATTATTAAGCTATTATGCACAAGGCTTTGAATGTAAAAGTATACGCTCAGGGCAGTGAGTGTTGCGTCTATGGTATCGAAAATTATCTACTTGAACAACGCCTGAATCTTTCGGTACAATAATTCACTTTTCCAAATATTTTATAATCTTCAATGCATAAACCCGTACTGATAACAATTGGTCTTCTCTGCGTTGGACTTGCCGTGCTGGGCATTTTCCTGCCCGTTCTTCCCACAACACCGTTCCTCCTGGTGGCCCTTGCCTGCTTTGCCAGGTCTTCAGAAAAGATGCATACATGGCTTTTGCAAAACAAAACATTTGGCCCGCTGATAAAGCATTGGGAAGAATCGAAAAGCATGCCGCGGAAAGCGAAAATTTACTCAATAATGATGATTATTGCTGCGGGAGGAACATCAGTATTTTTTTTTGAAAGGGCCTCACTGAAGATTGCCGTAATCGCACTGCTCCTCATTCCGGTCCTGATAATTCTGAATATCAAAACCACCGAATCTCGCTGAACCCCGGAAACTATGAAAGGAGAAGAAGCCTACCCCGGGATCTCAATGCGGTGAAATGCCTCTGCAAGCTCGTAATCTTCACCATCGGCTAGTTCACGGCAATGGTTTCGCAGCCACTCATCGACATCATCTCGCCCCATTTCCCTGATCTGACTTTTATGACAATGGAGAGCCGCAAGCTTTTTATCAAATGTATCTGTTATGTCAATTTTAAGATTAATGTCCTCTGCAGCCCAGAAAAACAGCTCCTTCACCTTATGGGGATTAAGCCCTTCAGCAAGAAGATCGGGATAGGCAAGGTGGTCTCTTGCAAAAGGATAAACGGCATCAAGCACAACCTGTCCCACAATGCGATGGTCACGGTGCCAGATGTATCGGCGATAGGGATCAGATGTCACAACCGTTGAGGGCCTGTATTTCCTGATTTCCCGTACAATCTTTTTCCTGAATTCAGATGTATCTTCCAGCCCCTGGTCAGGGTAGCGCAAAAAAACCACCTCCCTGACACCAAGCACATGAGCAGCGTCCTTCTGTTCAGCTTCCCTGATCTGTGCAAGCTTTTCCGGTTTCAGGTCAGGATCGGTAGTTCCTTTCTCCCCGCTGGTACAGGCCACATAAACAATCTGTCTGCCCGAGCCGGACCATAGGGCAATCGTCCCTGCCACGCCGAATTCAGCATCATCAGGATGGGCAATGATAACGAGAATGTCGGCGCTAGTTTCCATGCACAACCTTCCTTTGCCCCTGTATTTTCATACTCGAATGAATGGTTTTTAAATATTCCCGGAGAACTGCTGACGCTATGTCCGGCCATGCATATTCTATTACAAATGATCGTACTTCATTTTGTGAAAAAGCTCCTTTTTGCTGAAGTTCAATTACCTTTCCAAGAACGCCTGCGATTCCCTGAGGCGTCTCAGCAAAAAACAGTTCTCCTGTCTTCCCGCTCTGAACAAGGCTTTCCATGGCACCGACTCGTGCAGCTGCCACGGGCGTTCCGCAGGCAAGAGACTCCAGTGCCACCATACCAAAACTCTCATAATAGGACGGCACTGCGAGAACATCTGCGGCACTGTAATAAGCCGCAAGTTTTTCGTGCTCCACTCTTCCCGTAAATAGTACCTTATTCAGCACACCGTACTTTTGTGCAGAGTGCCTCAATCTCAAAGCGGAATCCTCCCGAAGGCCATCGCCTCCCGCAATGACAAGCCTGAGCCCATCATACTTTTTCAGGTGCGGCAGGGCAGCCAGCAGTCTGTCTATTCCCTTGACAGGGGCGAACCTTCCCACATACAGAATAATGGGACCAAACTCACTGAGTCCCAGTGCTTCTCTCGCAATGTTCTTATCCATGGGCCGGAAGGTCTCCAGATTGACACCGCAGGGCACAAGGCCGATCTTTTTTTCCGGGATGGAAAAAGAACGGGTTATCATATTTCTCTCCTTCTCAGTCGGTGACAGGATCCTGTCACATTCATGGGCCAGTTTCTTTTCTACAACGAGCCTGAGCGGTGATTCCTCTTCTTCACTGCAATTGGCTTTCTTTGCCGTCCCCGTTGTATGAAACATCATAATGTGCGGTACATTCCACCGGTGCTGTGCCATGCATCCCACCTGTCCAGACAGCCAGTAGTGACTATGGATGAGATCATACCTGATTCCATTATGAACACGGTGTTCTTCGAGTGAATCAAAAAAAGACGGGAGATATGCATAGAGCGACTCTTTGGAAATATTCAGCCTCTTCCCAATGCTCAGAAACAGGAGACGCACATTTTCAGATATGAGTAATTCACTCTCGCGCTGTTCACCCCTGAGGCAGGTAAAGATATCGACCCTGTGTCCTGCTTTCCCCAGTTCACAGGCCAGTTCCCGGACATACACACTCATTCCGCCTGTATCCCTTGAGCCCAGTTCACCCAGAGGGCTGGAATGAACACTGAGCATTGCTATGTTCAGACTCCTGTTATTTCCTTTTGTCATTCCGCGATTCCACTTCATCAAAATGTTTATCTTAATTTAAAGTGTAACCAGACATCGGTAGAGCTTGACAGGCATTCCGCCAAGCCGTCCCTTGTACGCTTCATCTCCTTTCAGAAA
>CALZGI010000219.1 GCA_945786855.1 Thermodesulfovibrionia bacterium
TGCTGACTTAAGCAAGAAAGCTGATTTTGTTGCCGACGAATATGGGCTGCCCATTGTGAATAAACGAATAAGCCTTACCCCCATCTCCCTGGTGGTCCCTGCCGCCGATCCGGCTGCATTTGTTGAGGTTGCACATGCTGTGGACAAAGCAGCTGCTGAAATTGGTGTCGACTTCGTCGGCGGTTACACTGTCATGATTCAGAAGGGGGAAACCTCCATTGACAGGGCGATGATGAACGCGATGCCGGAAGTTCTGTCCACTACCCGTCGTTTTTGTGCCTCTGTGGTACTCGCGTCCACCAAGTCCGGTATAAACATGGATGGCTGCTACAGGATGAGCCAGGTGATAAAGGACACTGCTGAGCGTACGGCCGGTGATGATGGAATCGGTTGTGCAAAATTGGTGCTTTTTGCCAATCCCGTTGAGGACAACCCTTTCATGGCGGGCGGGTACTACGGGACAGGAGAATGTGAAAGTTCCATACTTGTCGGAGTAAGCGGCCCCGGGGCTGTCCGTCGTGCAATTGAAAAACTGGGACCCGATGCCAATCTCGGCGAAGTTGCCGAGGCAATAAAAAAGACCGCCTTTAAGATTACCCGTGCCGGTGAGCTGGTGGGTAAGAAGCTGGCCAGACACCTTGGTGTTGCTTTTGGCAATCTTGACCTTTCTCTTGCGCCCACACCTGTCGAGGGCGACTCTGTAGGTCAGATTCTGGAGACCATGGGGCTTGCCATGCCCGGTGCTCCCGGTTCTACGGCAGCACTGATGATGCTCAACGATGCTGTTAAAAAGGGCGGCCTCTTTGCTTCTTCTTCAGTTGGCGGACTCTCCGGTGCATTTATACCGGTAAGTGAAGATGCATCCATGATCAAGGCAGCGAAAGCCGGGGCAATCACACTGGAAAAACTTGAAGCGATGACAAGCGTCTGCTCTGTGGGCCTTGATATGATAGCTATTCCCGGCGATACAGGCGCTGAGACTCTGGCTGCAATTATTGCCGATGAAATGGCTATCGGCTGTGCCAACCATAAAACGACGGCGGTGAGAATAATCCCCGCTCCCAACAAGAAGGTAGGGGATTTAGTTCATTTTGGCGGACTCCTGGGCAGTGCGCCGGTAATGGCGGTGAACCAGGTGTCAGCGGAAATCTTTGTGAAAAGAGGCGGCCGCATCCCTGCTCCCCTTCAATCATTGAAGAACTGATCCCACTGATGGTAACGGCATCGTGAACACCTTGTCCTGTTCAGAGTAACTGATGCGCCGGCTTTTCTTATTGCTATATGCCTAAATAGAAAAGATGTCCTTCTGGATTTGGGATGGGTTTTCGAAAAATTAGTTCTATTTCTCGAAAATATCAATCTTAATACCTGCTGGCTTGGCGGCAAAGAAAGCATTCCGGAATCTCTGAAAAGCGCCCATAGTTTCTGCGCTGAAATGCAAACCATGGTCGCTGAGCAATTACGCCCGGGAGCAATACACGGTCAATTGTGGAACCAATTGTAGTAAAATTAAAATTACTAAAGGAGTTGGCTATGAAAGTTTTAGGAGTATCTGGGCCCCCAATTAAGAATAGCAACACAGACAGGGCATTAAAGCTGACACTGGAATCTACCGGACTTGAAAGAGAATTTATCAAGCTCAAGGACGACACGGTTGCACCATGTCAAGCTTTCCTTGGATGCGTAAAAACAAACAAGTGTGTAATTAAAGATGACGGCATCATGCTGGCAGAAAAAGCGAAAGAAGCTGATGCATTAATAGTTGGAGGATTTACTCCTTTTAAAACAAAAAAAATAATTCTCAACTCATGGGGCAACCTGAGTGGAAGAGGGTGATACAGGAGAACGTTATGTCAGTAACCGTTGGATTTGACGTGTATGGAACATTAATTGACACTCATGGTGTTGTTTCAAAATTACAAGAAATAGTAGGGGCCAAAGCGAAAGAATTTTCTCAAACTTGGCGGGGAAAGCAGTTGGAGTATTCTTTTCGCCGCGGTCTCATGCAAAATTATGAAAACTTTGCTGTCTGCACAAGCCACGCCCTTGAATACACCTGTAGGTATTACAAAGAATCACTCACAAAAGAAGAAAAGCAAAATTTACTGGATACATATAGAACACTTCCAGCCTTCAAGGATGTAAAAGATGGATTAGCTCGTCTAAAGGCAGCAAATTATCGCCTGTTTGCATTTTCCAATGGTAGTGCGGATGCTGTCGAGACATTACTTGTCGCTGCGGGGATAAGAGACTTTTTTCTTGGCGTTGTCAGTACTGACGATCTTAAATCATTTAAACCGAACCCTGCTGTATATAGCCATTTCTTGAGGAAGTCGGGAGCATCAGGAAGCGGTGCGTGGCTCATTTCAAGTAATCCTTTTGATGTTATTGGAGCGATTTCAGCAGGCATGCGAGCCGCGTGGGTTCAACGGTCGAAAGAAGCTATCTTTGATCCATGGGGAATAGAACCTACGATAACAGTGAGAGACCTTGGCGAACTTAATGATCAAATCGTCACAGCAACTCAGAAAAAAACCTAACGAAAACAGAGGAGACAAAAAATGGATGCAATTACAATGATCAAAGAACGCAGGAGTGTTCGTAAATTCAGGAATAAAAAAGTGGACAGAGAGACTATGAAGGAAATTGTTTCGATCAGCCGATGGGCGCCTTCATGGGCAAATTATCAAATCGCAAGATATACACTGGTTGATGATGAAGCAATTATAAAGAAACTGGCAACTGAAGGTGTTAAAGGGTTTGTTTATAATGTGAAAACACTGGAAAATGCAAAAGGCGTTGCAGTGTTGAGCTTTGTCAAAGGTAAAAGCGGAAAACTCGATGACTATGATATTGCCACTTCAAAAGCTAATGTCTGGGAAGTTTTCGATGCCGGTATTGCATGCCAGACATTTTGTTTAGCAGCACATGCCATGGGTGTAGGAACATGCATTATGGGCGTTATTGATGAAGAGTCGATTTCGGAAATAGTCGGTTTGCCGGAAGAAGAGACTGTAGCTGCACTTATAGTTTATGGTTATGAAGATGGGCATGCAGCGTCAACTCCAAGAAAAGATGTTGACGATATTATGCGTTTTGCAGAAGCAGAATAATTTCAATTAAACTGAAGCATTACTGGAAAAGAGATGCAAATCTCAATGCAAAAAACCATTTTTGTTACGGGATCGACCGACGGAATAGGGCTGGAAACTGCAGGGATACAGGTCGCGCTGGGGCACAACGTCCCGTTGCACGGGCGCAGTCCTGAAAAAATGGAGGATGTAGAAAAAACTCTCGGCCCTGTCGGATGAAGGGCATGTTGCAAGCTACCTGTCTAATCTATCGCGTATGGCCGATGTAGAGGCACTTACGAAGGCTGTTTTCAAACAGTACGTTAAACTTGATGTATTGATCAACAACGCCGGTGTTTTTAAGACACCCCATCCCATAACGCAGGACGGGCTTGATGTGCGGTTTGCTGTAAATACGACAGCACCCTATCTGCTGACACAAAGGCTTTTGCGCTGCTTGGACCATCACGGCAGGTGATCAATCTCTCCTCCGCTGCTCAGTCAACCGTCGATCCAGCAGCGCTAGTCCGACGAGTCAAGCTGTTCGGAGGTGCAGCTTATGCGCAAAGTAAACTGGCGCTTACCATGTGGTCACGCAGTGGATTGACAATAATCACAGGATTTACCACTTGTTATTTATTAACTTAACAGATGTTGTAAAATAAAGTGTTCGATTTATAAAAGCAATTTAAGACGTTCATCAAATGAGCGTACATGACGCATAACTTATTAAATTATGAATAAAAAATACTTCATAAAGACCATGGGATGCCAGATGAATGTCCACGATTCGGAAAAGATCGCGGGGATTTTCTCTGAAAATGGATATGAAGAATCACAGGAGTTGCGTGACTCGAACATCATTGTTTTAAATACCTGCACCATCAGGGCAAAGGCAGAGCAAAAGTTCTCCAGCGAACTCGGCCGTCTGAAGATAATAAAGAAAAAGAATCCTGATTTAAAAATAGCAGTCGCCGGCTGCATTGCCCAGCAAAAGGGGAAGTCTTTATTTAAAAGGTTCCCCTATATAGATTTTGTTTTTGGCCCGAACAATATTGACAGTGTTCATGGATGGATCAATAATGGTTCGACAAAAGGGAATAAGAGATCACGCAGAACGCATACAGAAGACAATCATGAATACCACACAAAACTTCTTCCTGTAAAGAGGGAAGGGGAGGTGAGGGCATGGGTTTCCATTATGTATGGATGTAATAACTTTTGCGCATACTGTGTTGTCCCCTATACTCGAGGCAGGGAAAGAAGCAGGCCCGGTCAAGATATTATAGATGAGGCCCGGTCCCTCGCAGATGGTGGGTTTAAGGAAGTAACACTGCTCGGTCAAAATGTAAATTCATACGGCAAATTATCACATGATAACATAGACTTTCCTGATCTTCTCAGGAAATTACATGAAGATAAAAAGTTAGAGCGCATCAGGTTTGTTACATCTCACCCCAGAGACTTTTCGGATAAGCTTATAGGAACTATGAAGGAATTGCCAAAGGTATGTGATCATATGCATTTGCCGCTGCAGTCCGGATCAGACAGAATTCTGAAGTTGATGAACAGGGGATATACTTACAATGAGTATAAAGGGAAAATCGACCGGCTAAGGCATGCTCTCCCTGACGTTGCTGTGACGACAGACATAATCGTCGGCTTCCCGGGAGAAACTGATGAAGACTACCAGGAAACGGTCAGTGCCATTTCTGAAATAGCATTTGATGGGATATATGCTTTCAAATATTCGGAGAGACCGGACACAAAAGCCCTTGAACTTCCTGATCACGTAGATGAACAGGTCAAGTCCATGAGGCTGCAACAGGTGCTGGATATGCAGGAGAAAATTACCTATCAAAAGAATCTGAAACTGGAAGGCACTATCGTTGAAATACTGGTGGAAGGCCCGAGTGAAAGTGATCCTGAAAAAATGACCGGGCGCACGGGAACAAATAAAATTGTGCACTTTCATGGTGATAAAAATGATATCGCTCAATTGATACGAGTCAGGATAGATGAGGCAAAACTGCATTCACTCTATGGTGAAAAGCTCTGATGAAAATCGCTATTCAAACATTAGGGTGTAAAGTGAATCAATCTGAGAGTGCCTCAATTCATGGAGTGCTGAGAAACAATAACTTTGAAGTCGTAAGCAGCGCTGACAGCCCCGATGTATATATAATAAACACCTGTTCTGTAACAGCGAAAAGTGATTATCAGTCGAGACAGCTTATCAGGAAGGGTATCAAATCAGGTGCAAAGGTTATTGCAACAGGCTGTTATGCACAATTGAGACCTGGCGATTTGTCGGGTATTGAAGGGCTTTCCTATGTAATTGGGAATTCAGACAAAGACAGGCTGATTTCATGTATCAAGGAACTGTCAGGCCCTGTTGCAGGGAAGAACGGGAAGAAGGCATGTGAAATATTGGTGAACCGTCCTGATGCGCCTTTATCGGCTCAACCCTATCATTCATCGCGCTCACGGGCATTTCTCAAAATACAGGACGGGTGCAACTTCTCATGTTCCTATTGTACCGTTCCTTATGCACGGGGCAGAAGCCGAAGCATGAACGAAGAGGATGTAATGTCCTCAGTGCGTGATCTGGTTGAGCAGGATTATCGCGAAATAGTACTTACAGGGATTCATACTGGATCCTATGGACTGGACCTCATTCCGAAGAGTTCATTACTTATCATGGTCAAAAAAGTGGTCCGTCGCTACCCACAGATACGCATCAGGTTAAGTTCCCTTGAACCTCAGGAGTTTGATATGGAATTTTTAAGTTTGATTCATGATGGGTCAGTCTGTTCACATCTTCATATTCCACTGCAGAGCGGTTCAGATAAGATACTGAAAGCCATGAAAAGGGGATACAGGACTGACTATTTCGAACAACTTATCAACAACATAGTAACAGGTTGCCCGGAGATATCAATAGGTACGGATTTGATTACCGGCTTTCCAGGTGAAAGTGATAAGGATTTTAATGAAACTGTAAATTTAATTAGTAAACTACCCTTAACCTATCTGCATGTGTTTCCATATTCGAAACGTCCTGATACAAGGGCCGAGTTACTCACAGACCAGATTAGTGATAAAGTCAAAAAAGAAAGGGTCAGCACTCTCATTGAAATCGGAAAAAGCAAATTAATATCATATATTACAGGTAATTATGGCAAGGTATTGCAGGTAGTAGTTGAAGGTAAGAGCGAAAATGGTCGATATTATAAAGGTATATCGTCTAATTATTTAAGAGTTTTGATTGATTCAGATAAGATAATGGCCAGGGATTGCCTTAAAGTACAAGTCACTTCTTTGACAGAAAGCGAATTAATTGCGAAACCCCTTAAATAATATATATATGTCTCTAACACATTGATATATTGTAATAATATGCCTGCTTAATTATTGTGCAATCCTTGTCAGAGCTATATCAGGAGCCTGTCGAAGGGCGCCGCGAGTCGTAATTTTAACATCTTCCCAACAAATGTTTGACGGTATTAAGGTCTGATAAGATATATTATGTTAAATTAGCTCTCAGCCACTTCAATGCTTCACGTTTATTCCTTATTAATCCCAGGAACCTTCTCCTCTCTATTTCTCTCAGCAGAGTCCCAATAAGTGCTGTTGGACCGCAGTTCATTATTTTCTCCACATCGTGTCCATCTACGAAACTATTTCGTTTACCCTGCAGGAATAAATCTGCCCTCGCAAAGTATTTATCCACATTGCGTGGTCGAAAAACTGAAAGCAGCAGTGCCATCTCCATTTCACAACCATGAGATGCTTCAAAGATTTCATATAATTTCTTCTCAGTAATCCTCCCACGAGCTAAATTCATGCATTCATGTATTGACTTCATTTTGTTTAGAATGGCATTGCTGAATTTAGGGTGAATGCATGTACTCATTTCTGAACTGCCTGATTTATAAAGCAATATTGAAAGCTTTAGTAATCCATCCCTATTGAGGCCCTGCCCTATGATTTGGTTTAAATTGCGTAACTCTCTGTATTTATGTAATAATTGAGATCTGCCATTATTCAGAGAGGCAATGAATTCCTCAATTTGCTGAATCAAGGCGATATTTAACTCCAGGTCTTGATGCGTTAAGTTCGTTACTGCACTGAGCACACCATAATTACTACTCAAATTCAGATATAAATAGGAGCTGCCGCACAGAACAAGTTTAATCATCTCTTCAGCAGTTCTTTCAGCTGCGGCATCTCTCAATCGGGGGGCATTGTTTTTTAAATGCGTCAGCGTGCTCAGATCAATATCAAGCCCCAATTGGGCCGCAATTCTAAATGCTCTTAAAATTCTCAATGGATCGCTGAGAAGATTATCGGGATGAATGACTCGCAAGATATTATTTTTCAGGTCTGTTATACCGTTACTGGGATCAACAAGGCCTGACCCAGGAGACCACGCAATAGCGTTAATGGTGAAATCACGGAGCACAAGGTCATCCTCCAGCTGACATTTCAACCGGGAGAAGTCCAGAAATTTCATGTTTCCCAGGGAAACACGGTATGTCTCATTTTTCTTTAACTCAACGAATGTTCCTTTTAAGATCTGTGCGGCTTTTTTTGCAAATTTCTGAGCGTTGCCTCTTACGATAAAGTCCCTGTCATTTGACGCTCTGCCGCAAAGGAGATCACGCACATATCCACCGACAAGGTAGCCATCGTTTTTCGCTTCTTTAAAAAACCAGCTGTTCACCTCTTCTGAGAGTATAGTTTTTTCGATATTCATAGGATGATCTTTTATTATAACTCTTTAAGGAATCTGCATAATTGCGAGCAGTAGAAATTTCTCTCTCCATTACCAAAAAGCATTCATACCCTAATTGAAAACTTAAAGATATATCTTAAGTTTATTATGTTCATAAGTTTTTTTGTATAATAGTCAGGAGCTTATTGGGAAAAATTATTAAAAAAGAAATGGAGAATCCCGTATGTTTCTAATGAAAAAACTTTTATCTTCCTTTTTAAGCCCGTTAACAGTTGTCTTTGTTATTTTATTGACCGGGCTGATTCTCCTGTCTCGTCCGTCAAGGCGGAAATCAGGGAGGATACTAGTGATTATCGGGGTTATCATTCTTGCCTTCTGCAGTTATACTCCCACAGCTGACTTATTGCTTGCCAGCCTGACGGAGCGGTATCCCTCCTATGGGCAGGACATGTCTTTTCCGAATGACGGGGTGCCCGAATTAATTGTTGTGCTTGGAGCAGGATATGATCCTGATCCGGACGTACCAATCGTAAGCCGGATCGGACAGGACTCTCTTATTCGATTAATTGAAGGCATACGCATTTACCGGAAAATTCCCGGTGCCACATTGATACTGTCCGGGGGAAGCAGTACAGTCAAGTCAGCCAGTGCCAGCGATATGGCCGATCTTGCAGTAGAACTTGGGGTCGATGAAAGGAGTATCATTGTAGAAACAAAATCCCGGGACACAAAAGATCAGGCGGCAATCATAGGCTCAATGTATGGCGGAAAAAGAATTATTCTGGTTACTTCAGCATCTCACATGGCCAGGTCAGTGGCTCTGTTTAAAAAACATGGAATGTACCCCCTTCCCGCTCCGGTAGGATCATTTGTTGATAAAGTCTATTTTCGTCAGCCAAATCCTTTCTTCCCATCATCAGTCAATTTACAAAAAGTTGAAATGGCAGTACATGAATATTTGGGAATTATCTGGGGAAAAATAAGAGGACAGATATGAGAAGGACAGATTTTAATAAACGGGGCAGCAGAACAGGCACCTGATAAACGGAAACTGTTTCTTGACGGTTGACTCCCTTTCTGTTTCAACAGGCATTTCTACTGTACTAAGTCAGTTTTCACAATACTCAAGGACGAATACACAGTCAGTGTGGTAATCCAGCTCCCTGAACTTCAGTGCTTCATCGACAGTACACGGATCCAGTGGAAAGGTGTGCATGTAGATGTCCCCGTTATCAAGGTTTTCCTGTATGACAATTTTATATTCCATTTTACCCCCAATCTATATACGTCTTATTGGAGGAATATCTTTAGTCGATTGGAAAATTAAATGAAAGAGATGAGTAGTACAACCAAATCAGAGATCAATGCCCGGGTTTTGAACAATGGAAATGAGTAGTGCAGTGCTCTCAGGGAAAGTATTATCCGCGCAATTCCGCACTGAAAATCTGCTTGAGCCGATCCACGATTTTTTCATGCACTGAATCAACTTCACTGTCTTTCAGTGTTCTCTCGCGGGAGCGGAAGCGAATTGAAAAAGCGAGACTCTTTTTGTCTGCAGGAATCGGTTTGCCCTTATATATGTCGAAAAGATTTACTGATTCAATAATATCTGATTCAATACCGAGAATCTCCTCCCGGACTGCGGATACAGCTATATCATCGTTTACAACCAGGGCTGCATCTCTTTCTACATAGGGGTACTTTGGCAATGGGGCATATGCTGTACCGGCAGGTGTCGCTGTGAGTAGCGTATCAATGCTGTTCATTTCTGCAATTGTTATATCTCCCCTTATATCGAAGGCTTCAGACACAGCGGGATGGAGCACTCCCATGGAGCCTGCCTTTTTATTGTCGATCATGATGGAACATGATTTCCCCGGATGAAGGTACGGTTCGGTACCCGCAGTGCCCCTGACAAGCTGATAGCGGGCAATTTTCAGATTTGAAAAAATATTTTCCAGCGCACCCTTCAGGTCATAAAAACCTTCATGTTTGCTTCCCCAGACAGATGATACCTCTGCCTTATGGAACACGGCGGCCATCTGGACTATTTCCTCAGGCAGTTTCCGGTCTGTAGAGAGGAAAACGCTGGAGACCTCGAAAAAACGCAGCATTTTCTCCCCCCGGTTAAGATTCAGACTTACATTATGAAGAAGAGCGGGAATGAGTGATGTTCTCATAGCAGAGTCTTCTTTTCTAAGAGGGTTCCTTACATACACAAGGTCTCTCCTCCTGTCATCAGAAGGCAGGTTCAATTTGTCCAGTGTGTCGGGGTTCATAAAGCTGTAATTAATTGCCTCTGAAAATCCTGCCTGAACCATAGAGCACTTCAGAGACTTGATCAGTTCCTGAGTTCTGTGCTGAGGAACAGCACTCATCTGCATAACAGGCATTGTCGATGGGATGTTGTCGTAACCATACAGTCTTGCAACTTCCTCAATGATGTCTATATCTCGCTGTATGTCCTCTCTGAAGCTTGGCGGTGTAACATGAAACATCTCCCCCGCTCTTTCAACCGTACATCCCAGGCCCTTCATGGCTTTTTCAACAAAGGACTCTTCAATGTCAACTCCGATGGTGGAATTGATTTTATCGACCGACACCGACACCTGCTTTGAATGAAAAGGTTCTGGGTAGTTATCAGTTAGAGGACTGATTTTTCCGCCGGCCACTTCAGTGATAATCTGTGCGGCCCTGTCGATCGCAAAAACAGCCGCCTCCTTATCAATGCCTCTCTCAAACCTGTATGATGCCTCTGTGGAATGATTCAGTGTTTTAGATGTTTTGCGGACTGAAGAAGGATTGAAATATGCGCTTTCAAGCAATATATTGGTAGTCGAA